>NZ_JAMQUU010000043.1:0-22438 GCF_025594975.1 Turicibacter sp. T129
GCCGGAATAGCTCAATTGGTAGAGCAACTGACTTGTAATCAGTAGGTTGCGGGTTCAAGTCCTGCTTCCGGCACCATTAATTAAATAAGTAGGGGTGTAGTTTAACGGTAGAACAGCGGTCTCCAAAACCGTTAGTGTGGGTTCGATTCCTGCCACCCCTGCCATGGCGATTGTGGCGAAGTGGTTAACGCATCGGATTGTGGCTCCGACATTCGTGGGTTCGATTCCCATCAGTCGCCCCAATATGATTATTAACATCCTTCGGGGTGTTTTTTTTTGCTACATTTCATATGGATAGATTATAAGCTATGATGAAATTTTCTAACCTAAGGAGGTTTATTATGAAAGTAATTATTGTAGGTGGTGTTGCTGCAGGAATGAGTGCAGCAGCCAAATTAAAACGTGCCAATAAAGAAGCACAAATCACAGTATATGAAAAGTCTAGACATGTTTCATTTGGTGCATGTGGTTTACCGTATTTTGTTGGAAACTTCTTTGAAGATTCACAAAAGATGATTGCTAGAACGGTTGAACAATTTAATGCATCTGGAATTACAGTTAATATTGAACATGAAGTACTTAATGTGGATACCGATAATAAATGTATCACGGTTAAAAATTTATTAACTGGTGAGACATTCACAGATACATATGATAAGTTAATGATTGCTACTGGTGCTAGTGCGATTATTCCTCCAATCAATAATGTGGATTTAAAACATGTGTATACGTTAAAGAGCATGGAGGATGGAGAAGCTTTAAAACATGCTATGCAAAATGAAGCATTAAAACGTGTAGCAATTGTTGGAGCCGGGTTTATTGGATTAGAAGTAGTCGAAGCTGCTAAACAATATGGAAAAGAGGTTCATGTTTTCCAATTAAATGATCGTGTTTTAGTGGATACATTTGATAAAGAAATTACAGATTTATTAGAAGAAGAGTTACGTACACATGATGTTCACTTACATTTATCACAAACGGTTACTGAGTTAGTGGGAGATCAGGCAGTCACTCAAATTAAAACAAATGATGAAACATTTGACGTTGATATTGTTGTTTTAACGGCTGGTGTTCGTCCAAATACGAGCTTCTTAAAAGATACTAAAATTGAGATGTTACGTAATGGTGCGTTAGTGATTGATCATGAAGGTCGTACTTCTATTGAAGATATTTATGCTGCTGGTGATTGTGCAAGTATTAATCATATTTTAAAACCTGAACCTGCATATATTCCTTTAGCCACTGTCGCAAATAAAATGGGCCGTATTATTGGTGAAAACTTAGCAGGTGCTCATCATACATTCAATGGATCTTTAGCTTCAGCTTGTTTAAAAGTGATGAATTTAGAGGCTGGGCGTACAGGATTATCTGAACAAGAAGCCATGAATCTAGGAATTAATTATAAGACTGTATTCATTACAGATATGAATCAAACGTCTTATTATCCAGGGCAATCAAAAATTAATGTTAAATTAATCTATAATGCTGACACAAAAGTTATCTTAGGTGGACAAATTGTTGGACGTAAAGATGCTGTTCAACGTGTTAACGTCTTAGCTACAGCTATTTTTGCTGGGTTAACCACTGATCAATTAGCGATGTTAGATTTATGCTATGCACCACCATTCGCAAGAACATGGGATGTTTTAAATATTGCAGGTAGCGTGGCAAAATAATTTAAAAGGGGTGGTTCGTGAGAATGCCCCTTTTTTGTGTCGTTTTTTGGTCTTTTTAATATAATAGTTAGTAGGAGGAGGGATTATTATGGAAAAGAATAATATTACTCCTATTAGTTGTTATAGTGATTCTTTAGTTTATGAAGAACTTAATAAGGAAGAGTTAAAGGAAGCTGGCGTTGTGATTGATTATGTGGGTGATGAGGTTGTAGATTGTGATATATATAAAGATTATGATAATAAGAAACGTAGATCGTGGTTCAAGTATTTAATGTTTCTTTTTCTAGTTCTTTCTTTTTTAATAATTGTTGTGATAGGAAGTATGCGTCTTTCAACGAAGGATCATGGTGTTATGGAACAGCTACAAGGGGTATATATGGTAAATGAAGGTTCTAAAAATGGTGTCTAGTCTTTGACTGGTCACCTTTTTTAGATTTTGTCGGAATATGTATGTATATATAGGTGCGGAGATTGTTGCTTTTCGTGATATAATGAAGAAAAGTGTGAGTTAAAGGAGTGAAAATTTTGGACAAGAAGGTAAAGCAGTTATTTGAATATCTATTAGCACTCCGCCATTTAACAAGTCAACCGATTCGTGAGTTGAAGCAGTATGAAAAGTCTTGGATGCTAGATGAGTTACCACTTGGGGATGGATGTTTTTTAGGAGGAGATGGTGTTGATGCAGATGCTTATCTTGAGGTGCACCAACAAGTCTTTAAAAATGATTATCCAATTTTTGATCATAAATTAGGGAGAATTTTTGAATTATTACAATTTGACTATACTAAGGATGGAAGTGTGATTTGCTCGGGTGTTGAATTAGAAGAAATTATGAATCAAAACTGGGAACAGCTTCAAAAAAAGGTGAGTCATGTTCATCAGGGGAAGATTGAGTTAACGCAATGGGAAAGATTTTTAATCCAACATTCTGAGATGTTTATTGAGGTTAATGAAGCGCTCGACAAAATGAAAGATTTACCGCTTCATATGAAGTATTGTTTAAAGATGTATGAGACGTGGATTGAAGAGTGGAAAGAATGGGCTCTTAATCAAAAGCGTAAACGCCAGATTCAAAAAATGTATGATTACTTTTTCCAACTGAGACAGATGATGAAATCAGAAGAGCAATCTCTTGAAATTATGATGGGAATTGGTGTGTTATCTTATCAATTAAAATATCCAATTCATCACCCGATGCTCGTTATGAAATTGGAGTTAGATTTTGATGCCGAAAGAGGTGTGGCGAAGTTATTGCCGAGCACGAGAGGATATCAATTAGATTTAGAAGTTTTAGCCGGTGTTGAGTTTGCGAATCAGCAGGAAATCATGCAACTGAAGGAAGCTGTGTCTGGATCGATGATCTCTCCGTTTGATATTGAGGAGTCGGAGGGAATTTTACGTCAATTGATTCATTATATGCATCCAAATGGATTGTATTTAGGAAAAGATGAGGTAGAACCTGTTAGTAAGTTTCCAATGGTTAAGCAACAGAGTGTGATTTTCATTCGAAAGCGTTCAGAAGCCTTATTAAAAGAGGATTTACAGTCGACGATTGAGTATCTTGAAGAAGGTGGAAGAATTCCAAAAACGATTCAAGCAATTATTGATGTAGATGGATTGAGGCAATCACAGGATGAATTAAAGGATTGGGTAGGCATTGGAGAACAATTATTATTTCCACTTCCTGCGAATGAAGAGCAAAAGGATATTGCTAGACGTTTAGCAAATAATGTTGCCGTAACAGTACAAGGCCCTCCAGGAACCGGGAAAAGTCATACGATTGTTAATTTGATTGCTCATTTATTAGCGCATGGAAAGCGTGTATTGGTGACAAGTGAGAAAGATAAGGCATTACGTGTGTTAATTGATAAGTTACCGGAAGAAATTCAATCGTTGTGTGTGTCGTTTTTAGGTGGAGATCGTCAATCACTTGCGCAGATTGAGCAATCAATTCGAATGATTTCTGAAGGATTAGCGACCTATGATACAAAGCTTTTAGATAAAGAGATTCAAGTGTTGAGTCGCCAGTTAGATATGGTACGACGCCAGATGAGTATTACAAAGAATAATATTGTTCGTTTCAAGGAATTAGATTCAAAAGGTCAAGTTTGGAAGGATAAGATTTGTCAACCTTATGAGATGGCGCAATTAGTGGCAGAACAGGTGGACCGATTTGGCTGGGTTAAGGATAAAGTCTCAATGGATGCAGTGTCTCCACTAACTGAAGATCAGTTTGTGACGTTGTGGGAGTTAAAAGGGATGCTTCCTGCACAGCATAAAGATTTAGCTCAATTAAAGTTACCAGCGTTAAGTCGTTTAATGAGCGTTGAGGAGTATCGCAAGTTATTAAGTGAAGAGCAGTGTTACTCGACGCGAATTCAAGAGCTTAAGTTGATGCCAAAGCTATACGAGTTTGAAGAGAATCGTACGTTTATTGATGAACTTGGACGTCAACTAGAACCATTATGTCAAAAGCTTGAGAAGCTACAAGATCCACTGGAACAACGGATACTTGAGGAATGCTTGTTAAATGAAGAACGATCATTGATTTGGGAGACTGTCTTTAATCGTCTAAAAGATATCATTATGAAAGTCAATGAAATAGAAGTATTGATTGTTAATGATGTGGTTGAGTGTGATTACTATGATCATCCAAAGTATGAAAGTATCATTACTTCTTTGAAAGAACGTCTTCAAGCGGGTAAAGGGATTGGAGGACTTTATTTAACATTTAATTCTGATATTCGTGCCTTTTATGAAAATACGCGTATTAATGGTCAAAAACTTTCAACGTTAGATGATTTAAATCGCATTGAATCCCAAAGACAAAAGCTCGAATTGTTAGCTAAGTTTGCAAAGATTTGGAATAAGAATATGGCACCTAATGGTGGTGAGTTTATTGATGGTAATGAAAGTCAGGTATTGTTTGCTCATAATCAAAAGATGAAGCAATTTAGTATTATTATGGAATGCCTTGAAGAAATTCAGCAATTAAATGACTTTTTATCACCAATTGTTCAAGGGTATAAAAAAATTGGTTATGAAAATTTATCTGATTTAAAGGCGTTATCTTATTCGATTGAATTGACGCAAAATAAAATAAGACAAAAAGGGTGGCAAGAGGTTTATCAAGTTCTTTTAAGTAAATATAAGCCACTACTTATCGGTGAACAACTTCATTCAGTTGGTCAGGAGCTTTATAATGCTTTAGTGAATAAAGATTTAGAGTTATTTGCTGAAATATTAGGAAAAATCCAGTCATTAAATCAGATTAAAGAGCAATATCAAGTCTTTTATGGATTGCTTCATGAACTAAAGGTGGCGATGCCGTTATTTGCGAATGAGTTAGTGAATACAATTGGTATGGTGGAGCTGATGCCTGGAAGTTTGGCTGAGATTTTTGATTATGCGAAGTTAACGACTTTTTTAGATTCACTTGAAGATTGGAAAAATGGTGAGCTTGAATTAAAAATGCAGATGCTTGAAAAAGAAGAGATCTCATTGATTAAGCAATTAATTTTTAAAATGACGTGGAAGAATCAGTTAGATCGTGTGACGCCTGAAGAGGACCGTGCGCTTCAAACATGGATGCAGAAGATGAATCGAATTGGAAAAGGAACGGGACGACAGGCCCAGAAGTTTAGACGTGAGGCTCGTGTTGAGATGGAGAAGTGCCAAAGTGCCATTCCAGTTTGGATTATGCCGGTCAAAGAGGCCATTGAGAATTTTAAGGTGAATCCTGATTTATTTGATGTGGTTATTATTGATGAAAGTAGCCAGTGTAATGTGTTAAGTTTACCGATTTTAATGCGTGGAAAAAAGGTGGTTATTGTTGGAGATGATCAGCAGATTAGTCCAATGATGCCGGGGATTTCTGAGGCGTCAGTTAAAGATTTGATGAGTCGATATTTGTATAATATTGAAAATGGGAATTCATATGATTTCCAAACGTCTCTTTATGATATTGCTTGCCGCGTCTTTTCAAGTAAAGGAAAGCTCATGTTAAAGGAACATTTCCGTTGTGTACCTGAAATTATCGGATTCTCAAATGAGTTAGCTTATCATAATGAGATGATTCCGCTTAAATTACCCGTTTTATCTGAACAGTTTAATCCTGCTGTGATGGCAATTTATGTTGAAGATGGTGCTCGGGATGAGAAGAAGACGAATTTAAATGAGGCGAAGCGAATTGTTTCTGATATTAAAGCTTGTATTGAAAATCCGATATATGATGGAAAAAGCATGGGTGTGATTTCTTTACTTGGTGCTGAGCAAGCGAAGTTAATTCAGAAACTCTTATTAGATGCGGTTGGGGAGAAGGTCATGGTTGAGCGTCAGATTATTTGTGGCGATGCTTATTCGTTCCAAGGAGATGAGCGTGATGTGATGTTCTTATCTTTAGTTATCGCACCTAATATGCGTTACAATGCATTAAATAAGAAGATGTACACGCAACGTTTTAATGTTGCAGCTAGTCGTGCGAAGTGTCAGATGCGTCTATATCATTCGGTTTCTATTAGCGAGTTATCAGCGGAAGATTTACGTTATGAATTATTAGCTTATTGTCAAAATCCAAAACCGATGTATGAGTTAGTAAGTCATGAGTGTGAAACGTTGCTAGAACGTGATGTGATGAAAGCTATTGAAGCTCGTGGTTATGTTGTGAAGTCCAAGGTGTCCATTGGAAAGTATCAAATGGATTTAGTGGTTGAAGGAGAGCGTCAACGTTTAGCAATTGAGTGTGACGGCGATACGTTCTATGGGGTTGAAAAGATTGAACAAGATCTTGAGCGTCAAGGCGTGCTTGAACGTGCTGGATGGCATTTTATCCATATTCGTGGAAGTATCTTTTATCGAAATCAAGAACTTGCACTTCAACCTGTTTTTGAAAAACTTAAAGAGCTCGGAATTGAAGGTGAAAAAAATCTATCGTAAGATAGATTTTTTTTGTATAAAGCGATGATTTTTGCTCATAGTATAAAAAGAGAAAAATTTCGGCAAAAAGTTTGAATAATTTGTTGACACAATTCGACAGGCGTGATATTATATATGTGTACCAAGCCGAACGAAAGAAAAGGCCCGTTGGTGAAGCGGTTTAACACACATGCCTTTCACGCATGCATACACGGGTTCGAATCCCGTACGGGTCACCATTAAAAGAAAAGCAAAAATGAGCGTTTATAACACGCTGAAAGTGGAAAGAACAATGAAATAACTAGAGGTTATGAATTGTTATTGAACTTTACAAGTGTTATGCGAGTGTTGCTAGACAATGTAAAAAAAGCCGGAATAGCTCAATTGGTAGAGCAACTGACTTGTAATCAGTAGGTTGCGGGTTCAAGTCCTGTTTCCGGCACCATAAAATATGGAGGATTAGCTCAGCTGGGAGAGCATCTGCCTTACAAGCAGAGGGTCGGCGGTTCGAGCCCGTCATCCTCCACCATAACAAGAAAAGCATAAGCGAGCGTTTATAACACGCTGAAAGTGAAAAGAATGATAAAATAACTAAAAGTTATGAATCATTATTGAACTTTACAAGTGTTATGCGAGTGTTGCTAGACAATAAGAAAAAATGGGCTATAGCCAAGCGGTAAGGCAACGGACTTTGACTCCGTCATGCGCTGGTTCGAATCCAGCTAGCCCAGCCAATTAAATTGTGTCCTGCTAGCTCAGTTGGTAGAGCATCTGACTTTTAATCAGAGGGTCAGAGGTTCGAGTCCTCTGCAGGACACCATTTTTTTTATTTTATACTTGTTTTTTAGTGAAAAGATGATATAATAAAAAAGTAATCAAATTGCGGGTGTGGCGGAATTGGCAGACGCGCTAGATTTAGGCTCTAGTACCTTTGGTGTGCAGGTTCAACTCCTGTCACCCGCACCATTTAATATCATGAAGGATATCCTCACTGGGATGTCTTTTTTGTTGTTTTTTAATTAGATATAGTTGCCTAAAAGAACGTTTTTATATTAGTATCCATTTTTTTTATGCGTAATTTTTCATTTACTTTAATATAATAGAATATAAAATCATAAAGAAAGTTGTGAAAGAATGGATAGGCGCTTAGAAGAGAAGAGAGAACGAATAGCTTTGAAAATTTCTTTAGGAGCAGGGGTTTTATTTGTATTAGCGGAGCTTCTGATGGCTATTCTGTCAAAGTCGCAAGCTGTTTTAATGGATTCAATTTATGATGCATCAGAGTTGATGATGATCTTATTTTCATTAAAGCTTGTTCCACTACTTTATAAGCCAGTCAGTGAAAAACAACCTTATGGTTATTCGCAAGTTGAATCGTTGTTTATTGCGATTAAAGGGTTTGTGTTAGCTTCTGTGACAGTGGCACTTGTCGTAAACAATGTACAGTTGATGTTTCATGGGGGGCGTGATATTCAGTTTACGCAAATTGCTTATTTTGAGTTGTTTGCAACAGGTTTGAGTGTGATTGTAATCTTAATATTGAGGCGCTTAAATCGAGATTCAAATTCCCCTATTTTGAAAACAGAAATGATGGAGTGGTCCATTGATGCGATTGCAAGTTTTGGGATGTCAGTTGCTTTTTTGGTTCCTACATTTGTTAGTCATCCTTGGTTCGATGCTTTGTTGCCTTATTTAGATCAAATCATTGCGATTTTTTTGTCGTGTTTTATTTTACCGTTACCAATTCGTGCCGTTTTAACAGCGATGAGAGATATTTTTTTAATGGCTCCTGAAGAGGAAACAATGGTATTAATTAAAGACAAATGTGAACCCATTCTAAAGTCGTATCATTTGCATGAAACAACGTATGATGTAGTGCGCACAGGCAGAAAGATTTGGATTTCTATTTATGTACTTCCTAATGATGATTATGTATCGGTTAGGTTGTATTCTAAAGTTCAGGATTTATTAGAAGAGGCATTACAAAATGATTTTTCTGATTTTTATATCGAATTATTACCTGATATTTTATAAGGGACTAGTTGCTAGTCTCTTTTTTGTATATTTGACAATCACTTACTATGCCTGTGGTTCAGAAAGCTATTAGTATGCTATTAAAAATAAAAATCCTTCTAAGATGAAAAGATAAGGCCAGTTTTTCGCCTATCCAGTTTAATAAAGGATATAAATAGTCAGGCACATCTGATATGGAATGATTAATTATTATATTGTATATATGCTCATATATTAATTAGTAGGAGGGGGATAGAGATGAAAAGGAAAATTCGAGTGCTATCGATTGATGGAGGTGGAATACGCGGAATTATTCCAGCTAAAATTATGATAAAGATAGAAGAGTTGTTGCAAGAGTATAGTCAAAATCCCAATACAAGAATTAGTGATTATTTTGATTTGATTGCTGGAACGAGTACAGGAAGTATCTTAGCAGGCTTGTATCTTTGTCCAGATGGTTTTGGGAGTACTCATTCAAAATATAGTGCTAAAGAGGTATTAGATTTATACTTAGCTCATGGAGGTGAAATGTTTGAACGCTCATGGAAAACGCAACTGATAGATTATTTTGGATTAACGAGTCCTTTATATAAGGCTGAAAAGCTTGAAAAGATGTTAGCTGATTATTTTGGTGACTTACGGTTAGAAGATTTGGTGAAACCCTGTTTGTTTCCAGCGTATGATGTGGAACATGGGGAAGCCATTTTTTTTAATCAGATGAATGCTTATCGAGAGGTTGATAAAAATTTTTTAGTTCGAGAGGTGATTCGGGCTTCAACAGCAGCTCCTACCTATTTTCCGGTTGCTAAGTTAAATAATCAGTCTAAAGAAGAGTCATACTCCTTAATTGATGGAGGAATGTTTGCGAATAATCCTGCGTTATGCGCTTATGTTGAAGCTTGTAAGTTTCCTTTTCAACCGTCGCCAGATGATATTATGATTTTGTCATTAGGGACAGGTTCTAAAGGTAAAACGTATCCGTATGAATCATCTAAAAGATGGGGAAAAGTGAGATGGGTGGTCCCTGTCATTGATATTTATGGTTCAGCAGGTTCTCAAACTGTTGATCACCAATTAAAAGTCCTGTATCGGTGTCAGCATATTCGGGATCAGTATTTTAGAATTGAACCAGATTTAAGTCAATTTGATGTCAGTCCTCTTATGGATAATGTCAGTACAAAAAATATAAAAGCATTGGAAGCAGTTGGTGAAAAAATGGTAGAAGAACATTGGGATAAAATAAAAGCTTTTACTCGTAAATTGTATATTAGTCAAATTGGATGTCAGCCAGATGAGTTTTATCGCATGAAATAATCGGATATTTTTTTGAGAAAGATAGTGTTTGGAGGATGAGTGATTCTATCGGATTTATCAAGAGGGGTAATTGATACAGTAAATAATCTAATTAAGATTTATTTGAATGAGCATCAATTAGCTAAGATTTTAATCAATATTTTTAATAATTTTATAGAGCGAGGTTGTTAGAGCTGACAACTTTCTTTTTGTGTTTTTAGGATTGGCAGAGTGGAATGTTTAACTATGAAATGAAGGTATTAAGGGAGGAATCTATGAATTTCTTTATGTCTTATTATGAGGTAAATGGTGCTCTACTTTAAGTCGTAGATTGGACGGTCGATATATTAATTAATGATTAATTATTAATCCGTGAAATATTACAGAGAATGAAGATACCTGAGGTAGTTGATATAAGTTATCAGATTCTGAGCGCATTATTACGAGATTTAGAGGTTGATGAAGATGGATTCGCAACCATTTTAGTAACATTTAAAAATACCTCATCAGAAAGTTTTGTTGGAGGAGTTTTGGAAGTTAGAACAATTAAAGCTTGTTGTTACTGTTCATGAATAACATAAAAAGAGAAAGCCAAAACTTTCTCTTTTTTATGTTATTCATCTTCAAATAAAATCATTTGACGTATTTTTTTAGTAAATGAGGAGAATAATATAGATGAATTTTGAAAAAATAGATATAGATTAGTAAGTTTTAAAAGTTGAACTAATTGATGATTATTCATGTTCATTGACCTCCTCATATGAATTGAATCACTGTTTTCATAATTATTATGAACGGAAAATGTCAAAGTATATTGAAAGATTAATGTTAGATATATGAAATAATGCATAAAAAAACTGTTTCATCATGAAACAGTTTTTAGAATTGCTTAGCTAAATAAGGCTTGGATTCCAGTTAAGAATACGATAGCAATAGCGACAGGTGCAACAAATTTTGTTACTGTGATGTAAGCCATTGTATTTTTAATTGATTTTGATCCTTGTTGTAATTCATCTTCAATGTCAGATTTTTTCATGATAAATCCTAAGAAAATCATGATTAATAATCCACCAATTGGAAGTAATACGTTAGCTGATAATAAATCCATCCAATCAAATAATGTATGCCCATTGAAGACTAAAGCTGAATCTGGTATTTGTGATAAAGCACAGAATGTTGAGATTACAATAACTGCTAATGTTGTTAATCCCATTGCTTTACGACGGTTAACTTTTAATTCTTCCGTAACGTAAGCGATGATAACTTCGAAGATTGAGACAACTGAAGTTAAAGCTGCAATAAATAATAATAAGAAGAATAACGCACCGAAGATAACTCCGCCAGGCATTTGTAAGAAGACGTTTGGTAAAGTAATGAAGACTAAACCAGGTCCGGCTGTTGGATCAATACCAAATGCGAATACAGCTGGGAAGATGGCTAGTCCAGCAAGTAAAGCAATCATTGTATCTGCTGCTGCAATTGAGAAAGTTACGGATGTTAAGTTTTCTTTTTTACTAATGTAAGAACCGTATGTTAACATCGTCCCCATTCCAACACTTAGTGAGAAGAATGAGTGCCCTAAAGCATCTAAAACAGCCTTCATTGATAATTCACTGAAATCTGGTTTTAATAAGAACTGAATTCCTTCACCTGCTCCCGGTAATGTGATAGCACGAATAACTAATAAAGCGATAATTCCAACAAGTCCAGGCATTAATATTTTAGTGTATTTCTCAATTCCATCTTTGATCCCACCAAATAAAATAGCAAGTGATAAGATAATGAAAATCACTGTATAAATGATTGGGGTTGAACTTGATGAGAAGTTATTAAAAGTGTCAGTAATTTGTGCTGCTGACATTCCAGCAAATGAATTAGTGACGGTTAAAATGAAATAATGGATGGTATATCCTGCAATGACTGTATAGAACCCTAAAATCATGAAGGCACTAATAATTCCCATCCATCCAATTGCTGACCATTTCGTGTTGGGTGCAATCTTTTTAAATGAACGAACCGCGTTGGCCTGACCTCGGCGTCCAATAATGAACTCAGCCAATAAAACGGGAATCCCTACTGCTAAAATTGAAATTAAATAAACTAAAATAAAGGCTGATCCACCGTTTTCTCCGACGATGTACGGAAACTTCCAAATGTTTCCTAGACCAACTGCTGAACCTGCAGCAGCTGCGATTACTCCGAAACGTGAACTAAATCCGTCACGTTTCGCAGTTGTTGCTTGTTGACTCATATTCAATTCCTCCTACTGTTCTACCAAGCATTTAACTTTTTTGTTAAATGCTTCTACCTATACTTCTTTTATAACTTTCTAAACCTACCTACCTACAAAACGTTCAAATAAGGTCTAACTTATAAAAGTGACTTTATTTTAACATGCAATTTTTGATTTGAAAAGTAAAATGATTATAGAAATAAAAAAAGTCAAATTTTAAGTGAAAAAATCGTTCTGTATCAATTTTATCTTCATGAAAGGAGAATATTTTGTATCAATAAAGGGGAAAATACATGAGGTAAACTATATAGTTGCCACAAACGGAGGTTGTATTATGTCAATCAAATGCGGTGCACATAATTGTGTACATAATGATAATAATGGAAATTGCTATGCTGGAGTTGTCAATGTTCGAGGAACACATGCATTAACAACAGATGAAACATTATGTAAAAGCTTTGCTGATCAAGATTTAAAAGCAGATGCCGAATTTGCGACAGAATTTAATGCTGCACCTAAGAAAGCAGGTGTTAATAATATTAAATGTAGTGCTTGTCATTGTAAACATAATGATCATCAAAAATGTTATGCTGAAGACGTTCAAATTAATCATGTGACAGCTAGCTGCGAAACATTTGAACAACATTAAAAAGAGGGCTTCTATAGAGAAGCCTTTTTTCTTTAAGGGAAGTTCTAAATGATAGAGGAATCTTCATATACTGTCATACATATGTTAGGGGAGCGAATTAGATGGAGATGTTGAAGATTGGAGTAGATTTAGGTGCTGTATTTCAGATGAATGAAGTATGTGAGGGAACTTATGTAAAGGGAGTTTTATTTTCTTTTTTACAACAATTAATGAAATTCAATCATCAAATTGTTGAAATCTTCATTTTTTCAGCAGATAATCCATCTATTTCCCCGATGGTTTTTGAAAGCTTATCTGTTCACCAATTAAATATTGATCAAGTTATTTTTACAGGAGGCGAGTCATTAATCTCTTATTTACAGGCATTAGAAGTGGAAGTATATTTCTCTGCTGATGAGTTTATGGTTGCAAAAGCGCAAGCAGTGGGAATTTTAGCAGGTGTAATCTCGAATCAAGTCCCGCTTTCAACCTTAAGTATTGCCTTTGATCATCGTTTGTTTTTAGATCAGGTCACTTATAGTGGTCTTGGAAAGTGGATTCCACTATTAGGTTATATTCAACAACAAGATAAACAATCTTTATCGATTGAACTAATGACGACCCGTTCATATAGTGTGGATCGTTGGATAAAGGAGTTGTTTAAAGACTCTCAATGTAAGATTAATGCAGTTTGTTTTATCGCCTCTGGAAAGGGCGCTGATTTAATGGAGTTATATAACGTTCATATTTATTTTGAAGGAGAGCAGCGGGAACAACTATCACCCCTTCCAAACTCTGAATGTATTTTAAATATTGATTTTTGAAGGAAGCATGCTTTAGAAGGTAGCATATCATTTTTTGAATGGAAGATTAGAAAGCATAGGTGAGGCGTGACGTTATCATGAGTCACTTGATGAACATTGTTTAATATTGATGATCTTATCAAGTGACTTAATTTATGAATTTATATGGGGGCTTTTAGGAATAATTTATTTAGTATTCAAGGTGAATTTTTGGTTGCTTTATCTATTTAATACGATTAACGTTCATTGTTGATTAATTTCAAAGAAAGGTGTTAACATTAATTATATTATTTTAGAAGGGGATTTTAGAGTAAACAACAGCTTTTTTATATTAGACATCAGTTGACTTATATTGATAAAATGGGAAAAAATATATATAATGAGTGTATAAAGTTATCCACAGATAATATTAAATATGAGTGTAAGAGGTGAGTAAAGGTGGCATATGATTTAAGCGATAAGTTAGTGGTGGCAATTTCAAGTCGTGCTTTATTTGATCTTGAACATGAAAATCAAATTTTTGAGAACAATGGAATTGAAGCATATACACGTTATCAAATTGAGCATGAGAATACTGTCTTACCAAAGGGGACAGCTTTTCCGTTAGTTGAAGCTTTACTAAGCTTAAATGAGAAGTTTGAGGAGCCAATTGTGGAGGTCATTATTTTATCAAGTAATAGTCCAGAGACAGGATTGCGTGTTTTTAATAGTATCTCAGAATATGGATTAGATATTGTTCGAGCAGCCTTTACGGGTGGGGAGGCTAAACACCCTTATTTAGAGGCATTTAATATTGATCTATTTTTATCTCGTAATGAAAAAGAAGTTCAAGATGCGATTGATCAAGGAGTTGCAGCCGCTCTCGTTTATGATGCACCTCGTGATTATCATCCAAACCAAAAAGAAATCCGTATTGCTTTTGATGCAGATGCGGTTGTGTTCTCTGATGAATCTGAATTAATTTATAAACAAGAAGGATTAGAGGCTTTCTATGAAAACGAAAATGCAAATGCTGAAAATGCAATGAATGAAGGGCCATTTGCGAAATTATTGAAGACACTTTCTAAAATTAAAGAAAAAGATGATTCACTACTAAAAATTGCGATTGTGACGGCGAGAAATTCACCGGCTCATAAACGTGTTATTTTAACGCTACGCAAATGGGGATGTAAAATAGATGAGATGTTCTTCTTAGGGGGCGTTGCCAAGGATAAAGTTTTAAAAGCCTTTAATGCACATATTTTCTTTGATGATCAAGATTATCATGTAGGTCCTGCTTCACAATTGATTCCCTCAGGGCGAGTCCCTTATAAATCGGATTCTAAGTTACATCAATTTCAACAACATCAAGTTGAGCAACAACCGGAATATCATGAAAATCACGAACATTATGAACATCATGAACATCATGGCGAACAATCCTAGTAGTAATTTCATCAAGAAGGAAGTGAATTAAAATGGAGAAAGTTTGTCAAAGCTGTGGCTTACCATTAAATGAACGTATTTTAGGGAACGAAAATAATGGAACCTTCTCTCAAGAATATTGTTATTTATGTTATCGTAATGGGAAATTTATTCTTCCCAATTTAACAATGGATGAAATGAAACAACAAATTTCAAAAATAGTGAATCAATCGCTAGAGAATAAATTTCAAAAGTGGTTAACGAAAAAGGTACTTTGTTTACAATTAAAAACGTTAAAACGTTGGAAATAGTTAAAAGGTTAAAATCTATTCTGGATTTTAACCTTTTTTGAATAAGAAAAAAATGAACTGTCAACTTATTTATTGTGTTAATTTTATATTTTTTCTGGACACAACTCTTCAAAAATGGAAAAAATTAGTTTATAATGTTTTGTAATTAGTGCTAATCAAGAGGAGTTTTTATCTTAATTCAAGGAAGCGTAAGTCGTCCGGTTATTAGATTACATTCATGTGAGTGAATGAAGAAGTGAACTAAGAATGGAGAGTGAATGGAGAAGGGGAGTGAGGCTATGAAAAGAGTTTGTCAGAAATGTTTACATGAGTTAGAGGTCAAGACGACATCAATACAGTCTGGATTTGGAAACTTAAAGTTACATATTGAGGGGATTACCGTTTATGTTTGTCCTTGCTGTGGTGATACAACGCTAGAGTCGACTGATGTACTCGTTCTTCAAAAGCTAAGTGAAACGCTTAGTGAATCTGGAGCGAAAAAACGGACACAATCATTAGTGACAAAAGAAGACGATCGTGAAATTTTAACGCTTTCGGAAGTGGCTTCGTTATTAAGAGTTAGTCATCAAACCATTTATAATATGATTAAAGATGGCCGTTTAAAAGGCCATAAAGTCGGCCGTGAATGGCGATTTATCAAAAAAGATATTGATGCCTATATTTTATCAGAACAAAAACAATCATTTGATGATTTATTAAAGGTATAATTGAGGAAATTAGAGCAATAAAAGTGACAGGTGTGAAAACGTCTGTCATTTTTGTTTAATAGTCATTTGATATAGGATATAATGGATGTTAAGTTGATGAGGAAAGGGGTTTATTATGAAGAGAATACAATTAGGAAAAAGTGATTTAATGGTCTCACAAATTGCTTTAGGATGTATGGGATTAGGTGGAGAATGGGATGCTAAGATACCGCTAACAAAATCAGATGAAGTGGCAGCTATAAAAGCAGTTGAGGCGGCATTAGAACAAGGGATTAATTTCTTTGATCATGCTGATATTTATAAGGGTGGAAAAGCCGAAGCAGTATTTTCTTCGATTTGGGATGCCAAATTAGTAGACCGTGAATCAATTTTTATCCAATCTAAATGTGGGATTCGTTTAATGAATGATTTGTATGAAGGATCGGCTCCGCATTATGACTTTAGTTATGAACATATTATGCATTCTGTTGATGGTATTTTAAGTCGTTTAAAGGTTGATTATTTAGATAGTTTATTATTACATCGACCAGATACCTTAATGGAGCCAGAAGAGGTAGCTAAAGCTTTTTCTAAATTAAAAGAAAGTGGGAAGGTTCGTTATTTTGGAGTTAGTAATCATAATGGCGCACAAATTGACTTCTTACAGTCTTATTTAGATGAACCGTTAGTTGCCAATCAGATGGAACTGTCGTTATTACAATCTAATCTAATTGATGAAGGATTGAATGTCAATTCACTAGTGAATCCGTTAGATTATCGAAGTCAAGGAACACTGGAATATTGTCGTCATCATCAAATCACGTTGCAAGCCTGGTCACCGCTAGCAGGTGGTTCTTTAACAAAAGAGGAAGTGTCATCAGAACATGAAGAGATGATTAAACTCATTCAGTTGTATGCTAATGAATATGGAGTGAGTCGTGAAGCGATTATGGTCGCTTGGCTATTGCGTCATCCTGCACAAATTCAGCCGATTGTTGGAACGAAGACGCCTACTCGCTTACAGGCGATTTGTGAAGCGATGAAGGTGACATTAACACGAGAACAGTGGTATCGATTATATAACAGTGGTTTAGGAAAAAAATTATTATAAGGTAGCAAGAGCGAATCGCTCTTGCTTTTTTTATTAGGGCAGGGGGTATAACTTTATCTATTTGAGTTCATTTTAATAGTAGAAAAGTCAAAAGGGATGAAGATAGATGAAACAGAAAAAATTTAGATTATTGTTATTACTTGTAGCCATGTTAGGCCTCTGTGGTTGTCAGATGGAGGTACCAGATGGAAAAGTGGACCGACATTACGTTGGTGTTGGAGAAATTGAGTTTATTGATGCATCTGTTGAACAAGAAGAAGGTAGTGATTTAGCTATCTATCAAACAAGAATAAAAAATAATTCTAAGCATACGATTAAAGGATTAACGATTGAGGTAGAGTTAGAAAATGGTCGTCATACGACCATTGTGACGCAAGATACATTACAGCCAAATGATATAAGCGGGTGGATTCGTTGTGTTGGACCAAGTAGTTTACAGATAGATGATCTTAAAATGACCCGCTTTACGATTAAAATGGTTGATGATAATTACCAAGAGACCGTTGTGACCTACGATGTTGGACGGGATTTTTATACTTACAATCAATTAACTAAACAAGAAATGATTGATCCATTAATTAAAGTAGAAGAGATTGAGTTTGTGAAGCCTACGTTACTGAAAAAAGAGAATGACGAGGTCGTGTTACAGACGTATTTAAGAAATAATTCAGATTATAATCTCCAAAGTGTGATGTATACGTTTGAAGATGAAGACGGAGAAACTTATACATTATATAGTCCATTAGAAATTGAAAGTCAGCATCAAAGTTCACTTTTAACAACATCTAGTTTACCGAGTACTAATTGGGATGATTATCAATTTAAGAGTGTAAACTATACCTATCTGGATCAGGAGACCCTTGTTTATATGATGTATGATGTCCGTTTAAAGCAATATTTTATCAAATAAAAAAACACTGAATATTTTCAGTGTTTTTTTACTGCTTTATTCAAGGAAGAATCTATTGTGATGTTAAGACACCGACGTCTCTTATCACATGATTAGAAGATATGAAAGTGTACCATTTTTATTATGGTTTATTTTATTAATAAGAATACGAGATTTTAAAAAATTCTTTTATCTTTCATAGTTGTTAGTTTTTAATGGTTTCGTTATAATGGGATAGCAACTAACAGAGAGAAGTGGAATAATATTGAAAGCCATGCATAAAACGTAGGGAGAGATAAAATCATGAGTCAAAATTGGGATTTAATTGCGTATCCTTTTTTAAACGAAAAAGGCCGTTTAGTGGACCATGAAGTGTTAACCGATACATTATCATCAACACTTGGAATGATTTGTTCTTTGTCCATCCCACTTAAGGAAGAGACATGGTGGTTAATGGAGATGGTCTTACATTTAAATGGATCGATTCGAGGTCGCTTAGCCGTCAGTGAGGAGGACCTGAACAAAGGGTTAGACATGCTTCATACGTTAAAGGAAAAAAATAAGGAACGTCTGAATCGTTTTGTTTATCCGACAGGGCATGAAGTTTCTTCTTGGTATCATATTGCAAGATGTCAAGCGAAGCAAGTTGTTCGTAATTTATATTTATTAGAGCAAGACGGGCTAGATGTTCCGCAGTTGGTCATTGATTTTGCTAATTTGATTGCTAATTTATTATTTGCTTTCTCTGTTGAAGTGAATGCTGTATTTGAAGTTGATGAAGTTGAGTTTATCTCAAAATCGTATTAAGGAGGAGTTTTCATGAAATTGAATGTGAAAAAGGCATTAATCGCATTGGTAGCGATTGTAGCCGTTGTCGTGATTGGATTTACTATTTCACCGATGAACAAACAAGAGGGAGATAAATCCATTACGATTACGATCTTAAATGATGAGACCAAAGAAACGTTATTAGAGAATAAAGTATTAAAAACAGATGCTGATTCTTTAGGTGACGTTTTAGTACAGTATAAAGACGAGTTACAGCTAGAAGCAGAAGAGTCTGAGTATGGGCTGTATATTACTGGATTTTTAGGATTAAGTGCAAAGGAAAATGGAGCAACAGGCCCTTGGTGGATGTATAGTTATGAATCACCTTCTCAAGGATTAGAGATGCCAATTGGACAAGCACCAGGTGTTGATAGCTTAATGATTCACGATGGAGATATGGTAACATTCAGTTATACAAGTAACATGGGTTGGTAAGAATGAGTGTGAAAGAAATGACAAGAGTGTCGCTATTGGCGACACTCTTATTTATCATTTATAGCTGTGGTTCAATGGTCATGTATGTCGAACTCTTTAATTTCACTGTGCTATTGTATAGTGTGACGCTTCCGAAGAAACATGCTTTTTTGACTGTATTATTATTTTGTTTATTACTATTGATGGTTTATGGGATTCAACTATGGACACTTATGTACTTACTTGTCTTTCCTAGTTATACATTGCTTTATCACGTGTTTGGGAAACGATTTAAATCTGAATACTCTTTAGCAGTTTTAGGGTTTATTTTAGCCTTTTTATGTGGAACATTAATTGATTTACCTTTTATGATGCTGAGTGGAATGACATGGAAAGCACTTTGGATTCGTTTGTTACTTGGTTTTCAAGTGTCACTTGGAAATGGATTAAGCACATTTTTAGCGACGTTATTTTTATATCCACCACTTTCAAAAGTGATTAAAAAGATGAGTTGAAAATTAAAAGGTCTGATGCTAATTAGTGGCTCAGACCTTTATTTATTAAGTTTAAAATGCTGAATAATTGAAGTGAGAAGTCGTTTAATCAAAATTGTTCCGATAATGATGAGTGCCCACTTAATCATGACTTGGGTGGAGAGATGGTTTTGCGTGAGGTAGAGATGAATTTCATTGATGATTGGTAAGCAGGCGATAGTGATGAGTAGAATACCTACGAGTTGGTTGATGCTTGTTTTGATTAAATTGAGTTGTTTGGCTGAGATACCGATTTTATATAATAATGGATCAGTATAGAGTGATACCATTTGGCCGCCGTCAAAGAATGGGATGGGGAGAAGGTTAAAGAGAAAGAGTAATAGATTCATAAAAATGAAGATGAAGAGAATAAATTTTATGGTTGTAAATTGGTTGGCGATGAGCTCTAGCGAATCGGTCATACCTACTTGTGGAGTTACCATATCGTTAAAGGAAAATAGGGTGAAAAGGGTTTGAATAAAGTTGAAAATCATTTCATTAAAGGCCATAAAACCATTTAAAAGCGAGGTTTCAAAATAGAAAGTTGTGGCCAAAATAGCAGCAAGATAGTTGAAGGTGACACCTGATCCTAAAATGATAACTTGCTTATATCGAGAGAGCTTTAATTCTTGACTTTGTGGATAGATGGTGACCCCACCCCCAGGAATAATGTTAAAGGTAAAGGTCGTATATTTTGTTTTGAAGGAGATAATTTTAAATCCCATGCCTGTAATAACGTCAGTGGCTTTAACACCAAAGAAATAGGCAGATGAATAATGCCCCATTTCATGAATAAAAATACTAATGTAGGCAATTAGAATATACCAAAAAATCGCCATCATATCCCCCCTTGTTTGCATTAACCGAATTGATACAATATATGCAATTAAATTTAAAATATAAGTGTTGAATATGAAACATTGGGGGGAGAAAGTCTAGCGATTAAGAAAGATCATTTTTTAGTTGGATATCATATATTGGAATAATTTGTAAGGGAAGTCAAAATAAATTTGAAAAATTAGGAAAAAATAGCTCCCAATAGTTCATAAGTGTGTATAACATTTCAAAAAAATATAACAAAGCCATTTATTTCACTCCTTTTTTTTTGTATAATACGAATAGTTTGCATTTTTAACGGAGAATTTATAAGCTAAAAAATATATTTTTCTACATTTTTCGTGGTTAATTCGTGGAAAAGCAACAAAATGTGAGTGAAATGTAGAGGCGTTTTATATTATTTTCTTTTGCAATTTGAATTATTATATGGTACAGTATAAATTTCGAGTTGACTTTTCTTTTGTAAGGTGGGATTACTGATGCAAAATATGAATGATATTATTAAAGAATCGATGATTGCCAATGCGATTAAATGTAATTATGATGAGAGTTTTGAAACAATTTTAAATAAATTAAAGAAACCTGAATTAAAAGCAATCGTTGATGCACATGGTTTAAAAGGATGTTCATCATTAGCTAAAGGTGGATTAATTGAACGTATCAAATCAACATTAGCAGATTCAGCTCGCTTAGAGTATATTCTTTGTGGATTAGATGACGTCATGATGAGTGATTTTGTAATGCTCGCAAATGAAACGTATGTATCTGTTGATCAAGTCATGAGCGGATGCGTTCATATTTTATATAGCCTAGGATATGTTTTACCAGTTATGAATGGTAAAGAGGTTGTTTATGTAATGCCAGAAGTGGTAAAAGAGGCTTACCAAGCAATTGATCAAGTAGCTTTAGAAGAGGCTAAAGTTCGAGTTGATTTAGTTTACTTATATATGAAGGCGCTAGTAAATTTATATGGAGTTTGTGAGTTCAATCAGTTAATTTCAGTGTTCAATCAATATGAAGGACCAGAATTAACAGCAGAAGAAGCATTAAACGTGTTATTCTGTAAACTAACATTCAAAGGTGATGTTCAATCATTCGGTCCATTATTAGTAAGCGATGTATTATTAATTGATTCAGAGATGGATGCTGTTGCGTTATATGATATGCAACAAGATAAACCTTATTACATGCCAACGAAAGAAGAGGTTATGCAATTTGGTACAGATCAAGGGGAGTGGACACCTCAATTAGAACAAGTTTGCAAATTCATTTCTGAAAATATTTGTGATGATGTAAATGTGGCACGTGAAATTGCACATGAAATGGCTGTTGCCTTCACTTATAAATATCAAGCGAAATTAGCTTTTATGGCACTTGAAAGTCGTGGAATTGAAATTGAATCATACAATGTTGGACAAGCATTAATGATTTTATTAATGGATGCTTTTAACTATGCACGCACATGGGAAAGCAAAGGATTCCGTCAAGTGGATCAAGAAGCTACTTCATCAAATGACGCACAATCTAATCAAGTCGTTGTCCCAATGATTAATCCAATGAAATCAACAAAAGTTGGACGTAATGAACCATGCCCATGTCAAAGCGGTAAAAAATACAAAAAATGTTGTGGACGTTAATATCGAAAAAACACCAGTAGAGCCTTTTGCTCATTGGTGTTTTTTTGTAGGTCTTATGTGGATGACTTAGAATTAAGGTAAGCGGGTAATATAAACCTGTCTATTTTGACCTCCAACTTTGAGCTAAAATTAAGCTATCAAAGAAAAGGAGGTCAATTTTTTTATGAAAGAGAATCCAATCATTGTTCCCGTTCAGCTAGATCAACCTTCATCTAATCAGCGCTATAC
>NZ_JAMQUU010000044.1:0-15949 GCF_025594975.1 Turicibacter sp. T129
GGATATCGTAGTTTCTATCATTTCAAAGCTAGAATTTTGATTATCCATAAGTACACCTTTGAACAAAAAAATAAAAGGAATCAAACTGCTCAATGAGCAGCTTAATCCCTCACGATTACAGGTATAAAATTTCTTCACCCACACCAGTTGACAAAGAGCCTATAAAATTTCTTCACCCACACCAGTTGACAAAGAGCCAAAAAAACCATAGAAGATAAAATCTTCTATGGTTTGAAAAATTATACTAACTCGATAACTACCATATCAGCTGCATCCCCACGGCGAGGTCCAACTTTTAAGATACGAGTGTATCCACCATTACGCTCAGCGTAACGAGGTGCGATATCAGAGAATAATTTTTGAACAGCTGTTGCTCCAGTTTCATCGTTAGCAACCTCTGCACGTACATATGCAGCTGCTTGACGACGAGCGTGTAAGTCTCCACGTTTACCTAAAGTAATTAATTTCTCAACTACTGAACGTAATTCTTTTGCACGAGCTTCAGTTGTTACAATGCGTTCGTTGATGATTAAATCTGTTGATAAATCACGTAACATTGCTTTACGTTGATGACTAAGACGTCCTAATTTTCTGTAAGCCACTTAAAATTCCTCCTTCCATATGAAAATGGAATTATAACATTATATATAAATCAATTATTTAGTGCAACCTAAGCTTAATCCTAATTCGTCAAGTTTATCCTTAACTTCTTTTAATGATTTTTTACCTAAGTTACGAACTTTCATCATATCTTCTTCAGAATGACGAGCTAATTCTTCAACTGTATTGATTCCAGCACGACGTAAACAGTTGTAAGAACGAACAGATAAGTCTAACTCTTCAATTGGCATTTCTAATACTTTGTTTTTCTCTTCATCTTCACGTTCAACGATGAATGATGCAAGTTGCCCTGCTTCATTTAAGTTAACTAGAATGCTGAAGTGTTCAACTAAGATTTTAGATGCTAAAGAGATAGCTTCTTGTGGGTTAACACTTCCGTTTGTCCAAACTTCTAATGTTAATTTATCGTATGATGCATCTTGACCAACACGAGTCTTTTCAACATCATAAGATACGCGAGTTACTGGTGTGTAGATAGAGTCGATAGCGATCTCTCCTGCACTCTCAAGTAATTTTTTATTATCATCGGCACCAACATAACCATTACCACGACGAGCTTTCATAGTCATTCGTAAACGACCTGTAGCTGATAAAGTAGCAATGTGTAAGTCAGGATTGATAATTTCTACTTGTTCGTCACATTCGATATCTGCAGCCGTAACTGCACCTTCTCTAGCAACATCAATACGTAATTCCTTAACCTCTTCTGAATCAATAGATAAGATTAAGTTTTTTAAATTTAAAATAATTTGTGTTACATCTTCAACTACACCATCGATAGAAGTGAATTCGTGTTGAACTCCCTCTATAGAGATAGATGTTACTGCAGCTCCAGGAAGTGATGATAGTAATACTCGACGTAAGGAATTCCCTAACGTAGTACCATATCCACGTTTTAGAGGCTCAATAACAAATTTCCCATAGAATTCATCTTTGATGTATTCTTCAACTTCAATTCTTGGTTTTTCGATTTCTAACATCGATTTCCCTCCTCAGGATCGCTTAATAGTAGGGTACTACTTTCAAATAACTTCCTGATTAACCACGTGGGTGTTTTGGTGGACGGCATCCGTTATGAGGAACTGGAGTAACGTCTTTGATAGCTGTTACATCTAATCCTGCAGCTTGTAAAGCACGAATAGCTGCTTCACGACCAGGACCAGGACCTTTAACTGATACGTCTACACTTTTCATTCCGTGATCCATTGCAGCTTTAGCAGCAGCTTCTGATGCCATTTGAGCAGCGAATGGAGTTGATTTACGAGATCCTTTGAATCCTAATGCACCTGCACTTGACCATGAGATTGCATTACCATGAGGATCAGTAATCGTAACAATTGTATTATTGAAAGTCGAGTGGATATGTGCTACACCTGTAGCAATATTCTTTTTAACACGACGTTTACGACTAACTTGTTTACGTGCCATATGATGACCCTCCTAACTATTTTTTCTTATTAGCAACTGTTTTACGTGGACCTTTACGAGTACGGGCATTGTTTTTAGTGTTTTGTCCGCGTACTGGTAAACTTCTACGGTGACGGATACCACGGAATGAAGCGATCTCCATTAAACGTTTGATGTTTAATGAAACTTCACGACGTAAGTCTCCTTCTACTTTTAATTTATCTACTTCTGCACGGATACGGTTTAACTCATCTTCAGTTAAATCACGTACACGTGTATCTTCTGATACACCAGCAGCAGCTAAGATTTGTTGAGCTGTTGGTTTACCAATTCCATAGATATATGTTAATGAAATTACAACGCGTTTGTCGCGAGGAATATCTACACCAGCAATACGTGCCATACATTGCACCTCCTAAAGCTTATCCTTGTTTTTGTTTATGTTTTGGATTTTCACAAATTACCATTACTTTCCCTTTACGGCGAATAACTTTACATTTATCGCAGATAGGTTTTACAGATGGTCTTACTTTCATGAATTAAAACCTCCTCATTTTTCAGTATATCGGAGTCTATTTGTGACGATATGTAATACGCCCACGTGTTAAATCATAAGGAGATAATTCTACTGTTACTTTATCACCTGGTAAAATACGAATGAAGTTCATACGGATTTTACCAGAAACGTGAGCAATTAATTGATGACCATTTTCTAATTCTACTTTAAACATAGCGTTTGGCAAATTATCGATAACGGTAGCTTCTACTTCAATAACGTCTTGCTTAGCCATTGATTATGCCTCCTTATCTTTATAACTTAGTTAATATTTCATATCCATTGTCAGTGATGACAACAGTATGTTCGAAATGAGCACAGAGAGCTTTATCACGAGTAACTACAGTCCAATTATCAGCTAAAGTACGAACGTATCTCTCACCATAATTAACCATAGGTTCGATTGCTAAAGTCATACCTGTTTTCAATCTTGGTCCTCGTCCAGGAGGTCCATAGTGTGGAATTGAAGGATCTTCATGTAGATCTTGACCGACACCATGCCCAGCGTACTCACGGACAATCGAGAAATTATGAGATTCTACATACACTTGAATAGCGTGTGAGATATCTGATAAACGATTTCCCGCTTTAGCCTGTTCTAAACCGACAAATAATGATTGTTTAGTTACATCAAGTAATCGTTGAGCTTCATCTGAGATTTTCCCTACTGGGTAAGTCCAAGCTGAATCACCATGATATCCATTATATTTCGCGCCGATATCGATTGAGATAATATCTCCATCTTTTAAGACACGATTTCCTGGAATACCGTGAACAAGTTCATCGTTTACTGATGCACAAATACTTGCAGGGAATCCATGATAACCTTTAAAAGAAGGTATTGCGCCTTGACTACGAATTACATCTTCTACAATTTTATCTAACTGCTTCGTTGTAACGCCAGGTTTAATGTGCTTTTGAACCTCTTGATGAGCTAAAGCAACAATACGACCGGCTTCTCGCATAATATCAATTTCGCGTGGAGTCTTACAAATAATCATTATTTATTGCCTCCAAGTACATCTTGGATTTCTGCAAATACAAGATCAATTGATTGTTGACCATTAATATTAACAAGATTTCCTGCTAAAGAGTAATAATCTAATAAAGGCTTAGTTTGACTAACGTAAACATCTAAGCGATTACCAACCGTTTCTTCATTATCATCTTTACGTTGATATAATTCTCCACCACACTTGTCACAAGTACCAGCAACTGCAGGAGGATTGAAGATCATGTGATAAGTTGCCCCACATGAACGACAAATACGACGTCCAGTTAAGCGCTCTTTAAGAATGTCTAAATCAACATCAATATTAATTACATAATCAATCTTCGAATCAAGAGAAGTCAGTATTTCATCTAAGGCTTTTGCCTGATCTACTGTTCGTGGAAAACCATCTAACAGGAATCCCGACTTGCAATCTGATTCAGACAAGCGATCCTTTACAATACCAATTGTAACATGGTCAGGTACTAATGCACCTTGATCCATGTAACGCTTAGCTTCCATACCTAATTCAGTTTGGTCTTTTATCGCCTTCCTAAACATATCTCCAGTTGAGATATGTGGAATTTGATAGTTTTCAATAATTTTTTCAGCCTGAGTACCTTTACCAGCACCCGGAGGCCCCATAAATACGATTTTCATCATATCACCTCAATTATTTGATGAATCCTTTATATTTTTGATCCATTGTTTTTGTTTGGATTTGCTTAGCAGTTTCGATTGCTACACCTACAACAATTAATAAGCTTGTACCACCAATTTCAACACTACTTGGTAAATCAGTGATTGCGCCAAATACAATTGGTAAGCCCGCAATGACTACTAAATAAATAGCTCCAATAAAAGTGATACGAGATAAAACTTTTGATAAATATTCTTCAGTATCAACACCCGGTCTTACACCTGGAATGTATGATCCTTGTTTTTTAAGGTTTTCTGCTACTTTTTCTGGACTTACTTGTACGAAAGCATAGAAGTAAGTGAAAGCAACGATTAATACAACATATAAAATAAACCCAATTGGTTGTTGGTAATTAAAGATAGCTTTAATTACATTAGTTACACCTGATTCAGGCAAGAAATTTACTACAGTTAACGGTAAGCTCACAAGTGAAGCTGCAAAAATTACTGGAATTACCCCAGCTGAATTTAACTTCAGCGGAATAAATGAATCTTTACGTCCCGATAACTGAGCAGAATTATGTCTATTGGCATATTGAATTGGTAATTTTCTAGTTGCGCTTTGTAAATAGATAACAGCAATAATTGTCAGAGCTAACAATGCTAACACTGAAATAAATGCTAACACGTTAGATACTGTTATATTTACCAAGTATTTCGTGTATAAATCGTTTAGCATATATGGAACACGAGATAAAATACCTGCTACGATAATCATTGATGTACCATTACCAATTCCCTTGCTAGTAATTTGATCAGCAAGGAAAATCATAACAGCCGTACCTGCTGTCATAGTTAATGCAATATAAAGATAAGTGATTACTGAATGACTTTCCAGTAAAATCCCTTGATATCCTAAATCGAAACCAATTGACATTGCAATGGCTTGAACAAATGCAAGAACTAAAGTGACATAACGAGTTAATTGATTTAACTTACGTTTACCAGTTTCACCTTCTTTTGCCCATTCAGACAAAATCGGTACAACATCCATTTGAAGCAACTGGATAACAATTGATGCAGTAATATAAGGAGAGATAGACATCGCAAACAATGAAAATCGTTTCAATGCCCCTCCACTTAATGTATCAAAGAATCCAAGCATCGGAGTTTGCGCGGAAGCTTCTAAAACAGATGTATTGATGGTTGGCACAGGAATATAAGATCCAATACGATAGACAACAAAGATCATCAACGTGAATAGGATCTTTTTACGTAAATCAGCGTTCTTCCATATCTTACTGAAAGTAGCCATTATACCACCTCGATTGATCCACCTTGAGCCGCAATTTGTTCTTCTGCTGTTTTTGAGAATTTAGCTGCTTTAACAGTTAATTTCTTCTCTAGTTGTCCTTGTCCTAAAACTTTAAGCCCAGAGTGTAATTTTTTAATTACTCCAGTTTCTAATAAAAGTTCTGCAGTAACAACTGTTCCATCTTCGAATTTATTTAATTGATCTAAATTAACGATAGCGTATTCTTTACGGTTGATGTTAGTAAATCCACGTTTTGGTAAACGACGGAATAAAGGAGTTTGACCACCTTCGAATCCTAAACGAACTCCACCACCTGAACGAGCGTTTTGTCCTTTGTGTCCTTTACCTGCAGTTTTACCTTGACCTGAACCGTGTCCACGACCGATACGTTTTCTATCTTTACGAGACCCTTCAGTATATGTTAACTCATGTAATTTCACCGAAAGTCACCTCCTCTTTGATTATTTCTCTACTACAGTCAATAAATGAGATACTTTATTAATCATACCGCGAACAGCTACATTGTCAGCTTTAACAACTGTTTGGTTTAATTTTTTTAAACCTAATGCTTGAACTGTTGCACGTTGAGATTCATTTTGACCGATTACACTACGTGTTAAAGTAATGTGTAATTCTTTAGCCATTGGAGTTCCCTCCTTATCCTAAGATTTCTTCAACAGTTTTCCCACGTAATTCAGCTACGCGCTCAACTGTTTTTAAATTTTCTAAACCATTGATTGTTGCACGAACCATGTTAATTGGTGTGTTTGATCCTAAAGATTTTGATAAGATATCTTGTACTCCAGCTAACTCTAATACGGCACGTACTGGTCCACCTGCGATAACTCCTGTACCGGCAGAAGCAGGTTTTAATAATACGCTACCTGAACCGAATTCTCCAACGATTTGGTGAGGAATTGTAGTTCCAACTGTAGGTACATAGATTAAGTTCTTTTTAGCACTTTCAACTGCTTTTTTGATTGCTTCAGGTACCTCTTGAGCTTTACCAGTACCGAAACCAACGTGACCATTTTTGTCACCGACAACAACTAATGCAGCAAAACGGAAACGACGTCCACCTTTTACTACCTTCGTTACACGATTAATAGTAACTACACGTTCTTCAAGTGTTAAGTTACTAGGGTCAATGATTTGACGCATCTTTGTCCCTCCTTCTTTAATTAGAATTGTAATCCATTTTCACGAGCTGCTTCAGCTAATGCTGCAACACGTCCGTGATAGATATATCCTCCACGGTCGAAAACAACTGATGTGATATTTTTTTCTAAAGCGCGTTTAGCAACTGCTGCACCTACTGCTTTAGCTGCTTCAACGTTACCTGTAGAAGCGATGTTTAAATCTTTATCTAAAGTTGATGCACTAACTAATGTAGTACCAGTTACATCATCAATGATTTGCGCATAAATGTGTTTGCTAGAGCGGAATACATTTAAGCGTGGGCGCTCTGCAGTTCCTGTAACTTTAGCACGTACACGGTAATGTCTTTGTTTACGTAACTCATTACGTGATACTTTTTTAATCATTCAGGCCACCCCTTTCGAATTATTTTTTAGCTTTTTTACCTTCTTTACGACGAACATGTTCACCTTTGTAACGGATTCCTTTTCCTTTGTATGGTTCAGGAGCACGTACAGCGCGAATGTTAGCAGCGAATTCTCCAACTACTTGTTTGTCGATCCCTTTTACTACTACAGTAGTATTGTTAGGTACTTCGATAGTTACACCTGCAGGTGCATCCATCTCAACTGGGTGAGAGTATCCAGCGTTTAATACAAGTTTTTCTCCTTGTTTTTGTGCACGGTATCCAACCCCGATGATTTCTAACTCACGAGTAAACCCTTCAGATACACCAACAACCATGTTGTTTAATAAAGCACGTGTTGTTCCGTGTAACATTTTGTTTTCCTTGTTATCGTTAGGACGAACTACAGTTAATTCGTTTCCTTCAACTGTAATTTGCATATTTGCATTAAATGTACGAGAAAGTTCCCCTTTAGGTCCCTTCACAGTAACTAAGTTATTTTCAGCAACAATCACTTCAACACCAGAAGGTAATGCTACTGGTTTATTACCAATACGAGACATTTATGTGACACCTCCTGTCTTTATTTATTACCAAACGTAAGCTAATACTTCTCCACCAACTTGTTGTTGACGAGCTTCTTTATCAGCCATAATTCCTTTAGAAGTAGATAAGATAGCGATACCTAATCCGTTTAATACTTTAGGAACTTCTGTATTTTTAACGTATACACGTAAACCTGGTTTAGAGATACGTTTTAAACCTGTGATAACACGTTCGTTGTTTTTACCGTATTTTAAAGCAACACGTAAAACACCTTGTTTGTTATCTTCAATATATTCTACATCGCGAATGAAACCTTCACGTTTTAATAATTCTAATACTTCACGTTTCATTTTAGAAGCTGGCATTTCAACCACTTCATGACGCATTTGGTTTGCGTTACGAATACGTGTTAACATATCTGCAATAGGATCTGTCATTACCATTTATTTTTCCTCCTTCCCGTTTAAAGAGAATTAAGTTTATTACCAGCTTGCTTTTTTAACACCTGGGATTTGTCCTTTATATGCTAATTCACGGAAGCAAATACGGCATAATTTGAATTTGCGTAAGACAGAGTGTGGACGACCACAACGCTCGCAACGTGTATATTCACGAACTGCGAATTTTTGTTTACGCTGTTGTTTGATAATCATAGATTTTTTAGCCATGAGTGACGCCTCCTTTCATCAATTATTTTTGAAATGGCATCCCTAATTGAGTTAACAACTCACGAGCTTCTTCATCTGTGTTAGCAGTTGTAACTACAACGATATCCATTCCTCGAACTTTATTTACTTTATCGAAGTCGATTTCTGGGAAAATTAATTGTTCTTTAACACCTAATGTGTAGTTTCCACGTCCATCGAATGATTTTTTAGAAACTCCGCGGAAGTCGCGTACACGTGGTAAAGAAATTGATACTAATTTATCTAAGAAATCATACATACGCTCACCACGTAATGTAACTTTACATCCGATTGGCATTCCTTCACGAAGACGGAAACCAGCGATAGATTTCTTAGCACGTGTGATAACTGGTTTTTGACCAGTGATTAAAGCTAATTCAGCTACAGCCTCATCTAAAACTTTAGAGTTGCTTACAGCATCTCCGATACCCATGTTGATAACGATTTTATCAATTGTTGGGATTTGCATTACAGATTTATATCCGAATTTTTCAACCATTTGGTTTTTTACTTCATTTTCGTATTTTTGACGTAAACGATTCATGCAGGTTTACCTCCCTTCGTTGTTAAACTATATTATAATACTTCACCTGATTTTTTAGCGAAGCGTACTTTTTTACCGTCAACGAATTTATATCCTACGCGTGTTGGTTTACCACTCTTTGGATCTACAATCATAACGTTAGATGCATGGATCGGTGCTTCAAATTCAACGATTCCACCATCTGGATTCATTTGAGAAGGGCGTACGTGTTTTTTAACAACATTTACACCTTCAACAACCACCTTGTTTTTAGATGGGTTTGCTGAAAGAACAACACCTTCTTTACCTTTATCTTTACCTGAAATGATAACTACTTTATCTCCAGTTTTAATTTGCATATCGTGCACCTCCTAATCTTAAGGATTAAGTGTTAATTAAAGTACTTCTGGAGCTAATGAAACAATACGCATAAAATCTTTATCGCGTAATTCACGAGCTACTGGTCCGAAGATACGAGTACCACGTGGAGATTTATCGTCTTTAATAATAACTGCTGCGTTTTCATCAAATTTAATGTATGATCCATCAGCACGACGAGCTCCAGTTTTCGTACGGACGATTACTGCTTTAACAACATCACCTTTTTTAACAACTCCACCTGGCGCTGCTGACTTAACTGTAGCAACAATAACATCACCGATGTTACCAGTTTTTTTGTGAGAACCACCTAAAATTTTAATTGCTAATAATTCTTTTGCACCAGAGTTATCAGCAACTCTTAAACGTGTTTCTTGTTGAATCATGATTGGACCTCCTTTCAAGACTCCAGTATTTCAATAAAATTAATTAAATAATAACTGCTTTTTCAACAATTTCAACTAAACGGAATTTTTTTGTTTTTGACATAGGACGGCATTCTTCAATGCGAACTAAATCTCCAACTTTTGCTTCATTTAACTCATCGTGAGCTGCATATTTTTTTGAATATTTAACTCGTTTACCGTATAGAGGATGTACTTTGTAAGATTCGATAAGTACTGTAATTGTTTTATCTGTTTTATCTGAAACTACACGTCCAGTAAAAGTTTTTTTAGTACGTTCCATAAGTGAACCTCCTCTCAAGCTCATTATTTATTGTTTTCGCGTTCGCTAATGATCGTTTTCATACGTGCAATACCTTTACGTACTTCACGAATACGACCAGTGTTTTCTAATTGTCCTGTAGCTAATTGGAAACGAAGGTTGAATAACTCATCTTTTAATTCGTTAATTTTAGCTTCGATTTCTGTAGTGGTTAAATTACGGATTTCATTAGCTTTCATTACTATCACCACCGTCTACACGTTTTACAAACTTAGTTTGAACTGGTAATTTGTGAGAAGCTAAACGTAATGCTTCACGAGCGATCTCTTCAGATACACCACCAATTTCAAACATAACTTTTCCAGGTTTTACTACTGCAACCCATCCGTCTGGAGCCCCTTTACCTGATCCCATGCGGACTTCTAAAGGTTTAGCAGTTTTAGCTTGATGAGGGAAGATTTTAATCCATACACGTCCGCTACGTTTCATATAACGAGTCATAGCGATACGAGCTGCTTCGATTTGACGGTTAGTTACCCAAGCACCAGTTGTTGCTTGTAAACCATACTCACCAAATACTACAGTTGTTCCACCTTTTGCACGTCCTTCATAAGACAAGCGGTGAGGGCGACGATATTTTGTACGTTTAGGTACTAACATATTATTTACCCTCCTTTGCTACTTGACGGTTTTTTGTAGGTAATACTTCACCTTTGTAGATCCATACTTTAATACCTAATTTACCGTAAGTTGTATCTGCTTCTGCTGTAGCGTAGTCGATATCAGCACGTAATGTATGTAAAGGTACATTTCCTTCACTATATCCTTCAGCACGAGCCATATCTGCTCCACCTAAACGTCCTGATACTTGAGTTTTAATCCCTTTAGCACCAAATTTAATAGCACGTTGGATTGCAACTTTTTGTACACGACGGAAAGAAGCACGATTTTCTAATTGTTCTGCGATTGAGTTTGCAACTAATTGAGCATCAACTTCAGGACGTTTGATTTCAACGATACGGATGAAAACACGTTTACCTGTCATTTTTTCTAATTGAGCAACAGCTGCATCTTTTTCTGATCCACCACGACCGATTACCATACCTGGTTTAGCCGTATGAACGATAATATTAACACGGTTTTTTGCACGTTCGATTTCAACGCGTGATACCGAAGCTCTTTTGAATTTGTTATTAATGTAATCACGGATTTTTAAGTCTTCGTGTAATAAAGTAGCGAAGTCTTTATCGTTTGCATACCAACGAGCATCCCAATCACGGATTACACCAACACGTAAACCAATTGGACTAACTTTTTGACCCACTTCGTATCCCTCCTTTAATTATTTTTTCTCAGCTACCACGATAGTGATGTGAGATGTTCTTTTGTTGATTTGTGATGCACGACCTTGTGCACGTGGACGGAATCGTTTTAATGTTGTACCTTCATTCACATATGCTTCCTTAACATATAATGAATTGATATCTAAGTTTAAGTTGTGTTCAGCATTTGCGATAGCTGATTTTAAAACTTTCTCAACAATCGGAGATGCCGCTTTAGGAGTGTGTTTTAAAATTGCGTATGCTTCGCCTACTTGTTTTCCTCGAATTAAATCAATCACTAAGCGTGCTTTACGAGGAGCAATGCGAACTGTTCTAGCCATAGCTTTAGCTTCCATAGCCATGTCCTCCTCTCAATATTAACGTCTAGTTTTTTTGTCTTCTTTGATGTGTCCTTTATAAGTACGAGTTGGCGCGAATTCACCTAATTTGTGTCCTACCATATCTTCAGTAACATATACAGGAACATGCTTGCGTCCATCATAAACAGCAATTGTATGTCCTACAAACTGTGGGAAAATTGTTGAACGACGTGACCAAGTTTGAATGATTTTTTTGTCTCCGCTTTCGTTAGCAGCTACAACTTTTTTCATTAAATGATCGTCACAGAAAGGTCCCTTTTTTAAACTACGTCCCATTCTAAATTTCCTCCTTTCGAACATTTACATTTAGCATATATCTTTATTATTTGTTGCGTCCGCGAACAATTAATTTACTTGATGCTTTTTTCTTGTTACGAGTTTTTAAACCAAGAGCTGGTTTACCCCATGGTGTAACTGGAGATTTACGTCCGATTGGAGTACGTCCTTCCCCACCACCGTGTGGATGGTCATTAGGGTTCATTACAGAACCGCGAACAGTTGGACGAGTACCTAACCAACGTGTACGACCTGCTTTACCGATGTTTACTAATTCGTGGTCAGCATTACCAACTTCACCGATTGTTGCACGGCAAGTTCCTAATACTTTACGAACTTCACCTGAAGCTAAACGAACTAATACGTAACGCTCTTCACGCCCTAAGATTTGAGCAGAAGTTCCTGCTGAACGTACTAATTGTCCACCTTTACCAGGTTTTAACTCGATGTTGTGAATTAATGTACCAACTGGGATGTTCATGATTGGTAATGCATTACCAATTTTGATATCCGCATTAGCACCTGATTCAATTTGCATTCCAACTTTTAATCCTTTAGGAGCGATAATGTATCGTTTTTCTCCATCAGCGTAGTTGATTAATGCGATGTTTGCTGAACGGTTTGGATCGTATTCGATTGTAGCAACACGTCCTGGAATACCGTCTTTTGTACGTTTAAAGTCGATGATACGGTATTTACGTTTGTGTCCACCACCGTGATGACGTACTGTGATTTGACCATGATTATTACGCCCTGCTTTTTTGCTTAAAGGAGCTAATAATGATTTCTCTGGTTTATTAGTCGTAATTTCGTCAAATGTTAAAACTGACATGTTACGACGACCATTCGTGGTAGGTTTATACTTTTTAATAGCCATCTTGTTCCCTCCTTTTACGACTTATTAATTATACTTCAAACTTTTCGATTGTTTGTCCTTCAGCTAATGTTACGATAGCTTTTTTCATTGAAGGCTTGAATCCTTCATAACGTCCAACACGACGTTTTTTAGGACGAACGTTAACGATGTTTACTTTCTCAACTTTTACATTGAATAAAGCTTCACAAGCTTGTTTAACTTCGATTTTGTTTGCTTTTTTATCAACTTCGAAAGTGAATTTACCTTCATTCATTAAATCATAAGATTTTTCAGTGATAATTGGGCGCTTAACGATATCTCTAGCATCTTTCATTATGCAAGCACCTCCTCAATCTTTTTAACTGCATCTTGAGTAATAACTAACTTAGTTGCATCTAAAAGATCTAATACATTTAATTGAGCTACTGATAACACTTTAACACCTGGGATGTTACGAGTTGATAATTCAACTGTTGTATTTTCTTCAGCAGTTACAACTAATGCTTTAGATGTGATGTTTAAAGCACCTAAAACAGAGATCATTTCTTTTGTTTTTGGAGCTTCGAATGCTAATGCATCTAAAACTACGATTTCATTTTCAACAACTTTAGTTGATAACGCAGATTTTAAAGCTAAGCGACGAACTTTTTTGTTTAATTTGTATGCATAGCTACGTGGAACTGGTCCGAATACGATTCCTCCACCACGCCATTGAGGTGCACGGATAGATCCTTGACGAGCACGTCCAGTACCTTTTTGTTTCCAAGGTTTACGTCCACCACCACGTACCTCAGTACGAGTTTTAGTTTTGTGCGTTCCTTGACGCATTGATGCACGTTGCATAATTACAGCATCGAACATTGCTTGTTTATGAGGCTCAATACCGAAGATTGTTTCGTTTAACACGATTTCTCCAACTTGAGCACCTTGTTGGTTATATAATGCTACTTGTGGCATTATGAATCCTCCTTTCCTACTGTACTAAACTATTTTGCTTTAACAGCAGAACGAACCATAACTAAAGATTTTTTAGCTCCTGGTACATTTCCTTTGATTAATAAAACGTTACGTTCTGTATCAACTTTAACTACTTCAAGGTTTTGAACAGTTACGATGTTTCCACCAGTTTGTCCAGGTAATTTTTTACCTTTTAAAACGCGGTTAGCAGCAATCGATCCCATTGAACCTGGACGACGATGGTAACGAGAACCGTGAGCCATAGGTCCACGAGATTGTCCATGACGTTTAATAACACCTTGGAATCCTTTACCTTTAGTCTTACCAGTTACGTCAACAACTTCTCCTTCAGCAAAAGTGTCAACTTTGATCTCTTGACCAACTTGATATTCCGCTACATTTACGTTACGGAATTCACGAACGAAGCGCTTAGGCGCTGTTTCAGCTTTAGCAACGTGTCCCATTTCAGGTTTGTTAGCTAATTTTTCGCGTTTATTTTCAAATCCAACTTGGATAGCTTCGTATCCATCAGTTTCGTTTGTTTTAACTTGTAAAACAACGTTAGGTGTTGCTTGCACAACAGTTACAGGAATTAATTTCCCTTCTTCAGTGAAAATTTGAGTCATACCAATTTTTCTACCTAAGATTCCTTTGGCCATGAGTTACACCTCCTATTTCGTATATATTATAATTTGATTTCGATGTCTACACCAGATGGTAAATCTAAGCGCATTAATGAATCAACAGTTTGAGCAGTTGGTTCAACAATGTCAATCAGACGTTTGTGAGTGCGCATTTCGAATTGCTCACGAGAATCTTTGTATTTATGTACCGCACGTAAGATCGTGTAAACTTGCTTTTCAGTTGGAAGTGGGATTGGTCCTGCCACTTTAGCTCCTGTTTTCTTAGCACTTTCAACGATTTTTTCTGCAGATTGATCTAAAATTCTGTGATCATAAGCTTTTAAACGGATTCTGATTTTTTGTTTTGCCATTTTATTTCCTCCCTTCGCCTATTTTTAGGAATAGACTAGCTCCACGAAAATTACCTGCCACATTGCCATGGCAAATCGGCCGGGTGTGTCAGCAACCTTTCGCTTCAACGCTCAAGTCAACATATCTATTATACATGAAAAAACTAAATAAATCAAATATTTTTTTATTTTTTATTCATAGATGTATATTTCGACAGTGACTCATCTCTTCGCAGTTTTCGGACTAATTTACATAAACAAATTTAACATATCTTAAACGAACAATCAAACATTTATGACAAGTAAATATTGTATTTTATTTAAAAATAAAATTTAACACTAGACTACTATCCAACTAAATTTTTAGAAATGTAGCTATTATTGATTTTAAAATAATTAATTATTGAATATTTATAAATAACATTTTAGTTATGTTTAATACATTTATTATCCTAAAGATAATATTATTATCTAAAACATTTTTTAATGTCGTCCTTAAGTCATTAAAGTCTTGTATATTCTAAATCATTGTGGAGCCATAGCTCTTCTTTGGATTTTGAGATACTAAGTATTATTTAAGACTTTACTTAATAATACGTATTTCTAGGAATACATAAAATCTCACAACACTATTCAGTCTTATATTCTTAAAGATAAAATGATTGATAAACTCGCATCATTAGAATGACTTTGTTTCTGATGAATACATTATCTATAGGAGTTATTCCCTCCTTAGTGATAGACATATCTCCTGATAGTAGTCAAAAATAATGTACTCCATCACTAATTATAAAAAACGATCATAATCTTTCCCTAAAGAAGAAGTGAACCTATAGGTTTTAGATTTTTAAATTCTCTAATAAAGTTTGATTTTACTCTTATAGATATATTATTTATTTCTACATATATTTAACTTCCTCTATTGTAATATTAGCCTCATTAACTGAAGCAATAAGAAAATCGTTTAACTCATTGCCAATTAGTGTTCACAAACCGTTATTGCAAAATAGGAAATAATTACTTCATATTTAGTATATTTATAATTAATTTGTTTTACATTACACCTAAACATTTAAAATCCAGGAGTGAATAATTTAAATATATAATTATTTTTTATATCAATAAATCTATTTATCGTTAATTGATTATACCAACCAACTACATAAAAATACTAAAACTATATCTTATTAATATTTTTTATAACTCCACTAATTTCTTCCATATACAATATTAATAACATTATTGGTTCTATAATATTTGGTGTGGGTGATTCCCACACTTCTTTTATTTGGAATAAAAAATAAGTATAAAAAA
>NZ_JAMQUU010000045.1:0-56245 GCF_025594975.1 Turicibacter sp. T129
CGTATACGGAACCGTACGTACGGTGGTGTGAGAGGACGATGATTAAATTAATTAATTATCTCCTACTCGATTTTTAGACAAAATAAATTTTATAACTATTTTTATACAAAAGAACAGTAATTGTCGAAAAACGTGTTATCGGTTACATGTTGATTGTCTGTTGTCTTCTTATTGTGAAAGCGATATAATCAAGGTGTCGAAGAAAGTAATGCGTTTACTTTCGGAACAGTTTCTGTTGTAAACGTTTTAAATGAAGGTGACACTTTACCATAAGCAGCAGGAAAGAAGAAAAAGGAGTCGTATGAGAAGATGAATAAAGTATGGTGGAAAGAAGCTGTGGCTTATCAAATCTATCCAAGAAGTTTTATGGACTCGAACGGAGATGGAATTGGTGATCTCAACGGTATTATTTTAAAACTTGATTATTTAAAAGCGTTAGGAATCGATGTCATATGGGTGAGCCCATTTTATAAATCACCAAATGATGACTGTGGTTATGATATTAGTGACTATAAAGATATTATGGATGAGTTTGGAACAATGGAAGATTTTGATCGCTTATTAGAAGAGGTACATAAGCGTGGAATGAAATTAATTGCAGATTTAGTCATCAATCATACGAGTGATGAACACCCATGGTTTATCGAATCTCGTTCATCGGTTGATCATCCAAAACGAGATTGGTATATTTGGCGTGATGGAAAAAATGGGGAAGAGCCGAATAACTGGGAAAGTATCTTCAGTGGTTCAGCTTGGGAATATGATGAAAATACTGGACAATACTATATGCATCTATTCTCAAAAAAACAACCCGATTTAAACTGGGAAAATGCTGAAGTACGTGAAGCATTATATGAAATGGTGAATTGGTGGTTAGATAAAGGAATTGATGGATTCCGAGTAGATGCGATTAGTCATATTAAAAAAGAAGAGGGATTAACAGATATGCCAAATCCCCACGGATTAAAATATGTTTCATCATTTGATAAACATATGAATGTGGAAGGGATTCATCCTTTATTAGCCGACTTAAAAGCAAATACGTTTGATAAATACGATATTATGACGGTAGGAGAAGCTAACGGCGTTAAAATTGAGGATGCTCATCTATGGGTTGGCGAAGAAGAAGGAAAATTTAATATGGTGTTTCAATTTGAACACTTAGGCTTATGGAAGGATAATGGCGATCAAGGAACAGATGTCCGTCAATTGAAAAAAATCTTAACAAAGTGGCAAAAAGGATTAGAAGGTGTCGGATGGAATGCGTTATACATTGAAAATCATGATTTAGCCCGTATTGTATCCACACTGGGGGATGATCAAAACTATTGGAAAGAAAGTGCTACATCTCTTGGAATGATGTATTTTATGATGAAGGGAACACCATTTATCTATCAAGGTCAAGAAATTGGAATGACGAATGTTCAGTTTGATAAAGTAGAGGATTATCAAGATGTTCAAAGTACGGGACTTTATTATTCTAAACTTGAACAAGGAATGAGTCATGAAGATATTATGGAAATTATTTGGGCCACAGCACGTGGAAATAGTCGTACACCGATGCAATGGAGTCATGAAGCAAATGGTGGATTTACAACTGGAACACCATGGTTAGCAGTTAATCCAAACTATCAAACCATTAATGTTGAAGCACAAGAAGAAGATCCAGATTCGATTTTAAACTTCTATAAAGAAATGATTGCTTTAAGAAAATCAGAAGATATCTTCGTTTATGGAACATATGACTTAGTGTTTGAAGATCATCAAGAGATTTATGCTTATACACGAACATTAGGTGAAAAACGTGTGCTTATCTTATGTAACTTAACGAATAAGCAAACAAGTATTAACTTAGAAAAGATCACAGTTTCAACGGATCAGTTATTATTATCAAATATCCCAGTTGAGGAACATGAGTCAATTCAAGAGTTAACATTAAAGCCATTTGAAGCACGCATCTACAGCTTAAATTAAGCTATGATGATATAGAGTTATTAGGAGGGAATAGTTATGAAAAAACCAGGATTTATGTCGTTTGATTTCTGGCAAAAATTTGGAAAGGCCTTAATGGTTGTAATTGCTGTTATGCCAGCAGCGGGGATTATGATTTCTTTAGGGAAATTAGTTGGAATGTCAGGGGGAGATATTGCTGTTATTGCAACGATTGCTACAGTGATGGAAGATATCGGATGGGCAATTATCGGAAATTTACATGTCCTATTTGCGGTTGCCATCGGGGGATCATGGGCAAAAGAACGTGCAGGTGGAGCATTTGCGGCTTTAATCGCATTCTTATTAATTAACCGTATTACGGGAGCATTATTTGGAGTATCAACAGCAATGTTGGCAGATCCAACTGCAACCGTTCAATCATTCTTTGGATCTGAGATGGTTGTTTCAGATTACTTCACTGAAGTTTTAGGCGCATCAGCTTTAAATATGGGAGTGTTTGTTGGGATTATCTCAGGGTTCTTAGGAGCATCATTATTCAACAAATACTATAACTTTAATAAATTACCACAAGCATTAGCCTTCTTTAATGGGAAACGATTTGTTCCATTCGTTGTTATCGGTGGATCAGTAGTGACAGCATTAGTTTTATCAATTATTTGGCCATTTGCTCAAGGAGCTTTAAATAACTTTGGTCAATGGATTGCAACTTCACAAGATACAGCACCAATTCTTGCACCATTCGTGTATGGAGCAGGTGAACGTTTATTATTACCATTCGGTTTACACCATATGTTAACTATTCCAATGAATTATACAGAATTAGGTGGAACGTATGAAATCTTAACAGGTTCAAATGCTGGACAAATCGTTGCAGGTCAAGAATCTTTATGGTTAGCTTGGGTAACAGATTTAAATAACTTAAAGTCAGCAGGTGATATGGAAGCTTATAACTCGTTATTAAATGCAGTGACTCCAGCTCGCTTTAAAGCAGGTCAAGTTATTTTATCAACTGCATCTTTAATGGGAGCTGCCTTTGCCATGTTCCGAAATGTCGATTCAGATAAAAAATCAGCATACAAATCAATGTTTATTTCAGCAGCATTAGCAACATTCTTAACAGGGGTATCTGAACCATTAGAGTTTATGTTCATGTTTATTTCACCTGTGTTATACTTATGCTATGCAATTTTAGCGGGATTAGCATTTGCTTTAGCTGATATTATTAACTTACGTATCCATGCTTTTGGTATCATTGAGTTCATTACTCGTATTCCAATGATGGCGAATGCAGGATTAACGGGAGATATGATTAACTTTGTCTTAGCATGTTTAGGATTCTTTGCTTTAAACTTCGGGGTGTTCAACTTTGCGATTAAAAAATTCAAAATTGCAACTCCGGGACGATTAGGAAATTATAATGAAGAAGATGAAACACAAGGAGAAGGATCAACATCAACAACAGCAGCATCTGGTAGTCAATTAGCAAATGATATCATTTTCTTGTTAGGTGGAGCTGAAAATATTGTAGATGTAGATGCTTGTATGACTCGTTTACGTGTGACAGTTAAAGATTCAGGAACTGTTTCAGACCAACCAGATTGGAAAGCAACAGGAGCATTAGGATTAATCATTAAAGATAATGGAATCCAAGCGATTTATGGACCAAAAGCAGACGTGTTAAAATCAGAAATTCAAGATATTTTAGGTCTATAGGAGATTATTTATGAAGTTATTAACCTTAAATTGTCATGCTTGGCAAGAAGAAAACCAAATTGAAAAAATTCAACATTTAGCACAAGTCATTAAAGAAAAACAATATGATGTCATTGCTTTACAAGAAGTCATGCAGTTAATTGACACAACGACTTCAGAGAAAGTAAAACAAGATAATTATGCAGTCGTTTTATTAAGTGAATTAATGAAGTTAGGCGTTAATGATTATAAATTTGTGTGGGATCTTGCTCATATTGGGTTTGATATTTATGAAGAAGGATTAGCCATTTTAACACGATGTGAAATTAACAATGCAAAATCTTTTTTAGTGACAAAGAGTGACGATATTAAAAACTTCCGTACTCGTCGTGTCATTGGGTTAGAAATCATGCATGAAAATCAACCCGTTACGGTATACTCATGTCATTTAGGTTGGTATCATGATGAAGAAGAGCCATTTCAAGGGCAAGTGAATGAATTAGTTGCGCAGTTAAATCCAAATCATCTCAATATCGTTATGGGAGATTTTAACAATGATGCAAATATTCGTGACGAAGGATATGACTATTTATTAAGTAAAGGTTTAATCGATACTTATAAGGTAGCGAACATAAACGATGAGGGAATGACCGTTGAAGGTAAGATCGATGGGTGGTCTGACAATAAAAAAGATTTACGTATCGATCTAGTTTTAACGAATCAACCAGTCAGAGTCAAGTCATCACATGTTATTTTTAATGGCAAAAATAAAGAAGTGGTCTCGGATCATTTTGGTGTCGAAGTGGAATTAGAATTAACTCATTAATACAAAACCCCGCTACTTTGGTAGCGGGGTTTTTATGAGGTAGGGAAAAGCTGTACTTTAGTTTCTTAGACCGATTAAAGGATTCAGGTAAGTAAAAATCTTTTCTGGAGTTTATTAAATTATGAAAATAACCATTAAACGAACATAAAAAGCAGCTGATAGATTTCAGTTGCTTTTTATTAGATTTCAGTTGGTTGAGCGATTTCTAATGCTTTAACCTCTAAGTTTTGACGACGGTTATCTAAAGGGTTTTTATTAATGTGATGAACACGGAACCCTGGTTGACAGTTTGTTAAATAAGTATCTAGGTAAACACGTCCTGCTTCTGTATGAGCAATGGCATAAGGTTGACCATTTGCTTTCTTCTGACAAACCCATGTATATTTTTCATTTACGACTTGATCCAGGTCTTCAGCAGAAATTAATGCTTTATTGACTAAGTTTCCATAGCGGTCCTTTAAATGAATGGCAATGACCTGATTCTCTAAAACCTCATAATCGTTGATTTGACGACGATTATATATTTCTAGGTTCGATTTTCGATTATCTAATAAATCACCGTTTAAATGACGGATTGGTGCGTTAGGACTTGTTCCTAAGACGGTTGATTGTAGGGTAGGTTTAATATAACGTTTTTTACCTTTTTGAATAACTTCTGTACTGGTTTGAATGATATAGTTATTAAAGTCTTTATTCCATTGGGCATGCCACGTTCCTAATGCTTTAACTTTTTCAAGATCTTCTAAATCAAATTGAGCCGTAAAGGCTTTTCCTTTTTTGTTGAAAACTGTTAATTTAACCACATCATTATCGATTTCATATTGATTGTTATTTTGCGTCATCCTGATGATCACCTCTATTGTATATTCTTTCTAATCCATTAGGTCATTATAACAAAAGATGTTAGATATTTCTATGGTTAAACGATAAATATCAACATCAGACAAGAATATGTATAAAAGCATATGCAAAAATAAAGTTCATGAATAAATTATAGTGTAGTTGAAATTAACATGTTCAAAGGAGCTGAAGAAATATGCGTAATAGAAATAATAATAATATAAATACTACTAATTTTGACCCTGATTCAATCTTTAATTTTGATAATGACGATGATAATTGTGGATGTAGAAGACGAAATCGTCGTCATCCTGATGATCGAGAACATGATCGAGAACGTCGCCATCCTGATGATCGAGAACGTCGTGATCGTCCAATCATTACAAGTGGAGATGTTTTAGCAACTGGAAATGTATTTGCAACAGGGAATGTTTACCGTGTAGGTAACTCAACTAATTCTACAATTAGTAATCAGAACTTGACTTCAAATACATCAAGTACATCAGGTATATCAAGTACGCGAAGTACGACTGGAACATCTATGATGCGCGGTGGATGTTGCTGTCGCAGTCGCAGTGCTTATCAACAAGGTTTTAGAGATGGATGTCGTCAAGGTTATCAACAAGGTTTTAGAGATGGGTACCGCCAAGGATCAAACAATGGATGCTGTTTTGGAAACAGTCGATTCACAGCAAATAATTCAACTACAAATAACAACATGAACAATGATGATGATTTCTTTTTATTCTAGACATTAATTAATTCATAAAAATGAGTTATATCTAAGCTGTTGTTATGACAAGTTAGATATAACTTTTTTAATAATAGGATTTGACTAAAGTCATGTGAACTCGTGTGATGTGAATAGTTAGGATCATTCAATGATGATAAACTAAATAAGGGGAGTTATTGTTAATGATAGCGTGTTTTTTATAAGTGACTGAATCAAGCTTGTGTGCCTATGTTCCAACAGTCAGATAAGGAGGTAGCTGCATCGCAAGTTAGTGGCTATTAGATAGTGCTCATTATGAAATATTGGTCTTGTTGCTAGCGGATTTAGTTTGAGTATTTTCTAGAATTCATAGTGTCTATAGGCCAAACTATATCCATTATTTTTATAAATGAATAAGTTATACTGTAGTTGAAATTACAACGAACAAAGGGGACAACGAAATGTATAATAATTATAATATTACAACTAAATATCTTGATTGTGATGAAAGTTTTAGTTTTGAACAAAACAACGACTGGGAATATGCTGAAGAAGACGATGATGAAAGAAAATATGATGCTAAAGAGGCACGTCATAAAGACTCTGACAGAAAAGAACGTTGTAAAAAACAGCGAGATAAAAAAGAAGATGAGAAAGAACGAGGAAGAGGTAAAAAACCGCCTCTAAAACCTCATGAACGTCCAATCATGACAGATAAAGAAGTATTAGCAACCGGAAATGTATTAGCAACAGGGTCTGTTTATCAATTATCTGGTAATAGGGGAATGGCTGCTTCACAAGCGAGTACAAATACAGCATCGATGTATAACGCTTCTGATGAATGGATGGGAAGTTATACGTCTTCATCAACAACCTCTTCTCAATCTGCTAATCAAGAATACAGTAATCAAGGATCTAGTAACTGTCAATGGGGTCAAAATTGCTGTTGTTGTGCTCGCCGTGCTTATCAACAAGGGTTACGTGAAGGTTATCGTCGCGGATGGTGCGCTTGTCGTCGTCAAAATTGCTGCAAATGTTGCGGTAGAAACAACACGTTTGGAAATGACTTCTGATTTTAATTGATTAAAACAATGACAAAAAAGGTGTAGAATCAGCATTCTACACCTTTTTTTCAATCTATTCTTAAATCAGAAATTATTTATTTTCTAAAGCTTGTTCGATTAATGGTAAGTAAGAACCAACTTTAATTGATACACCAGAAACTGCATCAGTGTGTCCATCTTCATCAGTTAAGTTTACTTTTGATAAATCAAAGTTGTTTGCAACGATGAAGTCTTCTAATAAGTCCATTTGCTCATGCCAAGCTAATTCTCCACCCATGTCATAAGTTCCTTCTTCAGAAGCGGCACGTTTAGAAGATCCGTCTTCTTGAATCATATCGATGTTTAAGTTAACAGCTTTTCCATTATCATAAACGATTTCGATGATATTAGTTCCTTTTTCACCTTCGATTTCTGTTGTTTTCACACCAGAGAATTCAAAGTCAGTATTACCTTGTGCAACAGCATCGATCAATTCTTGTACTAATTGTACATAAGTTCCAACTTTAATTGATACTCCTGTTACTGAATCTGTATGTCCAGCATCATCAGTGATGTTGATTTTTGTTGTGTCAAAGTTATTATCTGCTAAAGCTTTTTCTAATTCTACGATTTGTGCATCCCATTGTAATGCACCTTCTTCTGTGCTCATTACGTATTCACCACTAGCAGCTAATTCTTTTTTAGATTGCCCATCCATTAATACGTCGATATCAACTGATGTAGGTTTTCCGTTTTCAAATTCCATGACGATTGAAACAACATCAGTTTTTGCTCCAGTTGGATCATATAAACGTTCGTAAGTTAATGCTCCTGTGTATCCTTCAGTTGTCTCTGAAGGAGATTCTGATTGAGTTGTTTGTGGTTGTTCTTGTTCTTGTGGTGTCTCATTTGAGCAAGCCCCTAAGAATAAGACAGCTGAAGCTAATGCGATTAAAAGTTTACCTTTTAACATGTGTTTATACCCCCTACGTTTAATTTTGTATCTCAAAGACAAGCTATATTCTAGCAATAAAGGAACAATAAAGTAAGTCCTTTTTGTGTTTTTTTTAACAAAGAACATAAAAAAAACATAAAAAATGTTGAAAACTAGTATGGAATTGGCTGTAGATGGTATAAAATGCAAAAAAAATATGGATATATTGTATAAGTCGTGAATTTTATAGTAATAGATAACGTTTTATGGCATATTCGCCATATTGAACTAAATATTGAATGGGGATGCACCGATTAGCTCGGTTAACACTTATCATTCAGTGATGGGGATTAAGATAAGAGGATTGAAAATAAGCACAGGAATGACATGAAAATTTATGATTTAATTTTCGAAATGAGACGAATGTCTTATTGGTGAGATGAATTATGTGATTTAGTAAAACGTCTGATTTATTTAAAGAGACGAATCAAGTTATTGTAAGAGAGAAAATCCAGACAGTGATTAGGGATTGGCTAACAGCAAGTTCAACCTTATTTATAGGATTAAATATTAATTTCTTTTATAATGTAACGAACGATTAGTTTGTGGCAGTGCTTACGTCCCTTTCACCTAAAACAAAAATGAGAGATTATACCAATAAAGTGATAACATGGAATCGATTACAGTTAGGAAGGATTAGATAGTGCTTATGACCTATGATAAAATGGTGCTGTAACTAACAAAAGCTAAGAGGGGATGAAGTTAATGACAGGAGCAGAACGTAAATGGTGGAAAGAAGGCGTAGGATATCAAATCTATCCAAAAAGCTTTTGTGATAGCAATGGAGATGGAATTGGTGATTTAAAAGGGATTATTAGTAAACTAGATTATTTGGCTTATTTAGGAATCAATATTATTTGGTTATGTCCTGTTTATCAGTCACCAATGGATGATAATGGATATGATGTGTCGGATTATTATCAAATTGCTCAAGAATTTGGAACCATCGAGGAGTTTAAACAATTATTAGAAGAAGCTAAAAAACGTGACATTAAAATTGTGATGGATTTAGTATTAAATCATACCAGTGATGAACATCCATGGTTTGTTGAGGCAAGAAAATCAGTTGATAGTCCTTATCGTGACTACTATATTTGGCAAAAAGGAAAAGTCGATGAATTTGGAAATGAAACAGAGCCAACGAACTGGGCTTCATTTTTCACACCGTCTTGCTGGGAAAAAGATGAGGCGACAAATGAATATTATATGCATATTTTTTCAAGAAAAATGCCTGATTTAAACTGGGAAAACGAAAAAATGCGTAAAGATTTATATAAAATGGTGAAATGGTGGCTTGAATTAGGAATTGATGGATTCCGCGTTGATGCGGTAGCGCATCTTGATCGCGATTTAACGTTTACTGATTCAACATTAGAAAGTGATGGCCGATATAAACCAGATTGGTCAAAATTTTCAAATCTTCCAAAGGTTCATGATTACTTAAAAGAGTTAAATCAAGAAGTGTTCTCAAATTATGATATGTTTACTGTTGGTGAAGTAGGTGGAGGAGCAAGTGTAGACGATGCTTTATTATATGCATCGACTTCATCTAATGAGTTAGATATGGTATTTACGTTTGATCACTGTTGGTTAAATAATGGGTTTAATTCGTTAAGTGAAACATGGAGTAATCAAACCGATTTAATCGAACTTAAGAAAGTATTTAAAAAATGGCAATTAGGTTTATATAATAAGGCATGGAATCCACTTTATTGGTTAAATCATGATCATCCACGTGTCATGTCACAATACGGTAGCCCGATTCATTATCATAAAGAATCTGGAAAAATGTTAGCGACAAGTTTATTTATGATGTGGGGAACGCCATTTATTTATAATGGTGAAGAAATTGGGATGACAAATGCTAATTATGAAAATTTTGAAGATTATCGTGATGTTTCAGTTCTTGAAAGTATTGACCTCTTATTGCAAGCAGGACATCCAAAAGAATTAGTTAAACGTCATATTGCCGTAACGGCACGTGATAATGCAAGAACACCAATGCAGTGGAGTAATGAAGAAAATGCCGGATTTAGTACGGCAACACCATGGATTAAAGTAAATCCGAATTATCAAACGATTAATGTTCAAGATCAAATCAATGACGAAGATTCAATTTTACAACATTACCGTAAATTAATTGAATTAAGACGTTTTAGTTCTTATAAAGATGTCATTGTTTACGGTGAGTATACACAATTAAGTGAGAACCATCCGAATGTTTATGCTTATTTAAGAACATCAAATGATCAACAATTATTAGTTGTCTCAAACTTCTTTGAGAAACCTGCGATTATTTGTTTACCTAAATTTACAGCTAAACAAATTATTTTATCAAATTACAAAGATTCATCGATGCAGTTATCTTGTTTAACTCTAAGACCATTTGAATCGATTATTTTTGAACTAGAGAAATAAATTAATTGAATCTTAGTGTCCGGCATGAAACTACTGTTGAATCAGTTTCATGCCGGATTTTTTTAGAGAAGAAATAGGGTTCATTGCCTTCGTTAGGAGGTGTTACTGAAAGTTAAACACAGGATTCAATTTCAAAAATAGAAAACGGTTGCATTTATGCTACTCAATCTCTAAATTATTTGGTAAAATAGACCCATCATAAGATAAAGGGGGAGTAGAGATGGTGAAACAAAATATTAAGTTAAAAGAGATGACCATGAAAAAACGATGCAGTTATTTTTGGGATTATTATCGATATCATGTGATTGGGGCTTGTTTAATTCTTGTATTGATGGGAACTGTTATAAGGGAGGTAGCTAACCAGTCAACTATTTTGCTAAATGTCGTGATTTCAGAAATGATCAATGAAAGGACGGATGTAACGGAGTTAGAACAGCAGTTAACTCAACTAGTTAAGTCTGAAGCAGAAGAGAACGAAACGATTCGCATTTATACTTATCCTTTTAATAATATCGAAAGTAGTTCTAGTGATTTAACCCAAGTCTATTTAGAGAAGTTTGTTGCTCAAGTGGCTATTAGTGAACTGGATGTGTTTATCTTGGAGGAGAATGATTTCTCATATTTTTACGAACAAGGACTTTTTAAACCACTGGATGAACTGTTACAAGAAGTAGAGGGAATCGATTCAAGTGATTATCTTTTAGCAGAGGATGACCATGTTTATGCCATTCGATTAGAGGGAAATAAGTTATTAGAGGCCAAAGGAATAGAGACAAAAAATAAAGTTGTGACGGTCTTGAGTAATTCGTTAAGACAAGAGGAGAGTGCGGACTTGATTTTAGCTCTTTTAAATAAATCATTCAAATAGCTATTGTCTTAGCTATTTTCCATTGATAAAATTAAACTAAGCTAGATGAATAAAGGAGAACGTTGTGAAAGTCGCTATTCAACTAATGATTTTGATGGCTTGTTTTATAATCGTGCTAAAACAGTACCGAAGACAGCCTCAGATGTATTTGTTAGTCACATTAATAACTTTAGGTTTATTAGGTTTAACTAAAAGTATGCTACCTTGGATTGAAACGAAAGGGTTACGCTATGGGTGTGTGATTATTGCATTGATTGGTTGTGTATGGAGTTATTATCTGATTCAAAAACAAGAAAAAAAATAAAAAAAGACCTTAAGACCTTGCAGAAGTGGCCAGGGATGATGAGGTCTTTTTTTGTTTGAGTGGAATGAGACAAAGGAAAAGTCAAATTTTTTTCTATTTCATATAGTATCGTGGGGGAAGGGTTCACCCCCGTACCGTTCTATGGATAGATAGCTAAATCACAGATATTGCTTCTGGCTTTTATTTGTCTCACTTGACGTAGTAAACTTAACTAGAAGAATAAAATTCATCAATCCCTCAGGAGATGAGTTGAAATGAAACAACTATTAGATTAGTTAAAGTGGCGTGTCAGAAATTATGGATTTTAGCTAAGTTTATTTTCATTAATTCCACTGATGGTTCAAGTATGTGGAATCGAGTTAATTCCCAATTATGATCTATTCGGTCACATTATTTTAAGAATTTTAGTCTTATATGGAAATCATTTGAAATAAAAAGTTGAGGATCTTTTATTAGAGTCTAAATCTACTAATGAAGATTCTAATAAGTATTTAAAACAGGAATAAAAGATGTGGTAACGTCAAAAAAGACGTTACCCCTTTTGTTAACCATATGAGGAAGAGTTTTTAGTCGCTTCTTTTTTCATGAATAAAGTTGTTAAATCTACGATTCATCGGGCGATTACATATATTTCAAACCTAAAGACGAATAAGATACAGTAGAGCAAGGATTGTAGTTGTTTTAAAGTAGGATAAGAACTTAGGAAATCTCTAATTCGAGGTGAAGAAAATGGTTAATCGAGGCAAAGATGGGTGGAATAAAGGTATGTTACAAAGAGAAACAAAGTCTTCCTCAAGTACGCGTAACCACAAAAAAACACCTCTTCAACAATTTGACGTCGCGGCTTTCTTTGAAGAAAATTTATTCGATATCATTGACTTAGAAGAAAATCGTTCAGGTGTTAAAGAGTTTGAAGATGCTGTGAAGAAAGAAGAATAATCGAATGGATTTACCCCGACTTGTTCAAAGTAAAGATATCCATCGAGGGAAAATCTTCTATGTCGCATTACCGTATACGCAGGGAAGACCGTTTCGGTTTGTCGAGAAAGATGGACAGCATGAAGACTTATATCGAATCATCGAACGACCAGATGGATTTGAAGGAGTCTCAGAACCTGAAACCGGAAAACGTCGTTCAGAAAGTCTTGAAGTGGTGACAGGAATTAAGTTACGCCCATGCATTATTATTCAAAAAGATCAGTATAACCATAATGAAAAGTATCCATTTGTCGTCGTTCTACCGATCGCGACATTAACGAAAGAACATAAGCAGCGCCCTATTTTTAAACGACTCATTGAACATAATGATTTGGATCAGTTCTACTATCTTGGAAATGACTGTTACATTACCGTGAATGATCCAAAGCGTGTTTATAAAAATACGTTATTTTATGTAGAGGGGCGATTAAAAATTGAAGAAAGCGACATTGATATGGATGAATTAATGATGCGCTTTGCTGAGTGCTTAGCTGTCAAAAAAATACGTTCAGAATAAGTAAAGGATACGTAAGGAGGAATGAGCTCACATTCCTCTTTTTATTTTTCGCTCTGTTAGACCATGTTATTGAGGTTTTAAAACGTTGATAGCGTTGCCTTTTAAAGAAAATTAAAATTTCTATTGGATTAGACAAATAGACGTTATCTTATATCGGAATAGTTTCATTTATCAAAGTTTTATTTTTAGAGGAAGGATGAAATGAGATGTTAGAAGTCCTTTTAATAAAGGTTGAGAAGGCGAGCTATTATCCTATTTTTTATCATAGAAATGGTGGCCCTTTTCTTATGAGCATATTAAAAAGATGGAACGATTTAGTGATTTATTTGGTGGTAGTTCATGGGGGGGTGCAATAATCATGCTAGTCTAAGGTGTCATATTGTACAAAATAAGAGGATAGGTTATAGTTAGTATCTTAGGATCTATGCCCCAAAAGGTGATGACTATAATCGGTTCAAAATGAATGAGGTGATGGCGGTAGATTGATCTCATGTCATTCAGTTAGATTAAACGAGAATAAAATATCGAATATTATGTTAAAGCTATTTGTTTTCAATCAAGAGTATGGTAAATTAGTTATGCTAGATGAAGCTTTTAATCGTAGATTGGTTAGATGACCAGATTGAATTTGGTATTAATTATATATTGATTCAAAGAATGAGTTGATTTCTCTCATCACAAGAGGATTAATATCAGTGATTCTTTGATGGGGAATAACATCTAACATAGCTTTTGTTTTTAAATCAGAAGCTATTTATATCTAGCAAAATCCGGCCTTTATTAGAAAGTGTGGAAGGATAGGTAGTTGATAATAGAAGGGTATCGAACAAGTATGACAACAAAGAGAAATTTAAGAAGAAATGACATTAAACAATTAATTGAAAAAGTAAAAACATTAAGTCCATTTGAATTAAAAGATGAATTTATTAAAATGGCACAAAAATCAAAACAGGTGAGTAATCATCAGATTTTAAATGCAGGACGTGGAAATCCCAATTGGACGGCGGCTACACCACGCCAAGCCTTTTTTACCTTAGGTCAGTTTGCTGTTGAAGAAACGCAGTTAACATGGTGTGAGGGGGATTTGGCGGGAATGCCACAGCAAGAAGGAGCCTATGAGCGCTTTTTAGCCTATGTTCAAACGCATAAAGAAGCCCCAGGTATTGATTTATTGCGTGCCATTGTGGAATATGGAATTGAAGAACATCAGTTTAATCCAGATGCTTGGGTCTTTGAATTAGTGGATGGAATCATTGGTGATAATTATCCAGTTCCTGATCGAATGCTGATTAAAATTGAACAAGTGGTTAAAGATTATTTAATAAAAGAAATGGGTGGAGATGTTAAAACGTCGACGCATGATTTATTTGCTGTTGAAGGTGGAACAGCGGCGATGTGCTGTATTTTTGATTCACTAAAAGCCAATTATCTTTTAAAACCAAAAGATAAAATTGCGTTATTTGTGCCTATTTTTACTCCATATGTTGAAATTGCAAATTTACCATCCAATGAGTTCGAGATTGTTATGATTCATGCATCTGAGGTAAATGAAGATGGGATACCAACGTGGCAATATCCAAAAGAGGAATTAGATAAATTAAAAGATACAAGTATTAAATTAGCTTGTGTGGTCAATCCAAGTAATCCACCAGCAGTTGCGATGAGTGAAGCATCAATGGCTTATTTAAATGAAATTGTCACAACCTATCATCCTAATTTAATGATTATTACAGATGATGTATATGGGACATTCTGTGATGGGTTTAAATCATTAATGGTAACGATGCCATACAATACATTAGGTGTCTACTCTTATTCTAAATATTTTGGGGTGACAGGATGGCGCTTAGGTGTCATTGCGTTAGCTAAAGAGAATGTTTATAACGACTTGATGGCAAAGTTACCAGCCGAAGAAAAACAAATCTTACACCACCGTTATGAAGCTTTAACAACAACACCTCATGCCATTCCGTTTATTGATCGCATTGTGGCAGATAGTCGTCAGGTTGCTTTAAATCACACGGCTGGATTATCGACGCCACAACAAGTACAGATGGCCATTTTCTCAGTCTTTGCGATTCTTGATGAAGAAAATCGTTATAAAGAACAAACAAAAGCTATTTGTCGTCGTCGTGAGCAATTAGTTTACAATGAGTTAAAAGGTTATCCGTATCTTGAGAACCAATTGAATACGGCTTATTACAATAAATATGATTTATTAGTTTGGGCAAAATTAAAATACGGGGCATCATTCGCCACTTATTTAGAAAATGAACGAAGTGTTTTAGAATTTTTATTTGATCTTTCACATCGCTATGGCATTGTTCTTTTAAATGGAAGTGGATTTGAAGGTCCAGCGTGGTCTATTCGTGTATCATTAGCTAACTTAAACGAGCAAGATTATCAACAAATTGGTCAAGCCATTAATGAACTATTTGATGAATATGCTAAAGATTGGCGTCTACATCAAAAAGCGTTTGCGTAGTTTTTAAACTGATAAATGAATCAAAACCTCCCTCATCTAGCGTAGATGTGGGAGGTTTTTACATAAATCTAAGGGAAAGGTATGATAAACTAAGAAAATCATTGTATAATAAATTTATCGAATAATCAGGAGGTTAACATGATGTCAAAAGTTAAAACAAATGCCATACGCATACTAGATAAACATAAAATTAGTTATGAACTCATGACGTATGAAGCGGGGGAGGCTATTGATGGGGTTTCAGTTGCAAATAAAATAGGACGTGATCCAGAAGAAGTTTTTAAAACGCTGGTGACACGAGGAAATAGTAAAGAGATTTATGTTTTTGTCATCCCAGTCGCTAAAGAATTAGATTTAAAAAAAGCAGCTAAAGTGGTGAAAGAGAAAAAAATTGAGATGATTGCAGTCAGTGAGATTAATAAATTAACTGGATATATTCGAGGTGGGTGCTCACCAGTTGGAATGAAGAAAAATTATCAAACGATCATTCATGAAAGTGCAAAAGACCTTTCTTCATTTATTGTGAGTGGAGGAAAGATTGGATTACAGATGGAACTCAATCCACAAGATTTATCAAAGGTTATTTCAGTCGTGTTTGATTCAGTTGTTGTGGAGGAATCATAGGATGTGGTGGTTTGTTTGGATTGGCATGAATGTAGTGGGCTATACGTTAATGGGAATTGATAAACGACGTGCCATTCAGGGAAAGTGGCGAATCAGTGAAAAAGCATTATTTACATGCGCCGCTTGTTTTGGAAGTTTTGGAGTGTACGCGGGCATGCAGCAATTTCGGCATAAAACGAAACACTGGTCTTTTAAAATCGGCATTCCTTGTTTGATGGTCATTCAACTCTTATTGGTTAGCTATGGCTTTCAAATGATGAAATGACAAAAAATGTAGTATAGACGATGGTATGAGGTAGAAGTTTATTTTTAAAACGGACGGGATGAAGCTAGGTCAACACCGACCTACTTTTTTTACATGAGGAAGTCGAATAAGAGGGATAGGAAATGAAAACAGCAATCACCTGGTGGAAGAACTGCAGGGATGAGACAGTCCTATTTCCATCAACTCATCTTTGTTATTTACAAGAAGCGTTAAATGAAATCATAAGCCTAAGATGCAGGTAGTCGTTTATGCCATTAGAGATTTAGCGATTGAGGCTACTTTAAATTTATTGGATCACTTCAATGTCATTAAGATTATTGATATGGAATTGTCCGTTGTCAAATCACGATGATGGGTTATTAGAACGATTGGTAAAGCTGAATATATTCACTTATACTCAACTGGTTTTCTTAAATTTTGATATGCCAATTATTAATCGTCGTATGGATAAGGGGGATTTTAAGCATTATACGCCTTTAAAATAATGTTGAATAAAGGGATTTATATTTCCCTTGGAACGGATGGTGGGGTTGAATATGTCTTAATTTATATTGTGCGATCATACGTCAAGATTTATCGGGACAACTAGAATCAGGTGGAATATAAAAGAAGCTTTAACACTTAAAGAGTGTGTAAAAGGTTCGTTAAACGTTGGAAAGTTTGTGGACTTTATTGTTTTAAATCAAGATATCTTTGAATTGGAGCCGATCGATTGATTAAAAACTGAAGTGTGACAAACATTTGTGAATGAATGTTGTGTTTATGAGGCGAGTTAAAGTAGAAAACATCAAATTTTAATTCATTTTGGCTATTACTTTGGAAATCATCACCTCAGAACTCATGTGAGAGTTTTATGCTGCATATAGTTAAGTAAGGCACATAAAGGAGTGTGAGGAGATGATTAAAGACTTAGACAAGATTCATCATCAACGAAATGGATTTGTTCGTGTCGGATTATTAATTGAATATCTTGATCAACTAGCGGAGTTAAAAAAGTTAGAGATGGGAACTTATGAAGCAGGTGATGGAGCATTAGTCAGATATGTCGTGGTAGCAAAAGGTTGGAATCATGCTGGATCCTATATTCAATTATTATATATCCCAAGGCCATATGGTAAGAGATATCGGTTTTTACTTGGGAAAGTAGAAGATCCGATTGATTATTATGAACAATTTGACTGTTACTTAACAGATGCTATTCCGATGACAGAAACTTTAATTGAATATATCGTCAATCAGAGTGAACAACTTTAATCATTTTGATGGGGGAGGACATGATTTATAAAGAGGGTGTGCTGTTTTACGATTGAAACACCTGGGATTTGTCCGAATTGGGGGAAGTTAAAAAGAGTTAAAATCAATGAGTTTATGATCTCAAGAGTTAGAAGTTCCTCAAATTTATTATGAATTAGAGTCATGTGAAGTCAGAGCAAATGATGTTTCGCCGCTTGAATTAAAGATCTTAGAACCCTATGATGTCTTAGAAATAGACCTATCGGATAGCCGCCAAATGCAGAATCGTTTTGATTAATGGAAGGTTAAAATGCTGCACGTTATGAACAATTCGTTAAGCTAGAGGTAGCGGGTATTATTTGATTTAGTAGGAATGTCATTGATGACTCCAACTTAACAGATAGGGAGGTTCAAGAATTAAATCAAGTGTATTAGTCTGACGAATCAATTTGTCATTACGTTAGAATTTCTGGTTCTACTCGTAGAGGAGATTAATCCATACTTAAGAATTATTAAATAAAAAAGATAGAATCCTATCTTTTTCTGATTGACAAAATTTATGATTTGTCAATTAGAATTCACTTCGGTAAAATAGGGAATAGATGAGGTTGGAAGAAGTAAAGGAGAAAGAGATGCACTGGATTTATATTGTAGAGTGTTCAGATGGAACGTACTATACGGGGTATACACGAAATGTTGAGAAACGGATTAAAGAGCATAATGAATCTAAAAAAGGAGCAAAGTATACTCGATGCCGTCGTCCCGTTGTCTTAAGATATGCAGAAAGTTTTGAAAGTCGTCAAGCAGCTTGCCGACGTGAATATGAGATTAAGCAATTATCACGTGTGAAAAAAGAAGAGTTAATCAAAAAGAAAGCTTAAGTTTATATGGTGAAGCATATTGACATTCTCAAACTATTCTTCTATACTTAAATTAGTAATCATTATTATTATAATATTGGTATATACTATAATTGGGTATTAAAATGTAGAATAGGTGGTTTAGATGAAATATTCAAAACAACGAGAAATGATTTATAATTGTATTAAGGATAACCCGATGCATTTAACTGCCGATGCCATTTATGAAATGTTAAAGAAAGATAATCCGAACTTAAGTTTAGGGACTGTTTATCGTAATTTATCGCAGCTTGCGGATCATGATATGATTAGAAAAGTCAGTATTCCTGGCTATCCTGATCGCTTCGATGGAACCTTAGAAGATCACTTCCACTTTTTATGTTTAGAGTGTGGAGAAGTTCAAGATTTATTCATTCAAGAATTATATGGAATCGGATCAGTTGTGGAACAATCAACAGGTGCCGACATCTCAAAATGTGAAATGGCATTTAAAGGTGTTTGTCCAAAATGTAAATCAAAACACGTTAACTAAAAAAATCCGTTTAGATAATATCTAAACGGATTTTTTTAAGTTTCAAGCTCCTATTCTTGTGGGGAATGGACAAATGTTTTACGGTAGAATATAATAAAGCAAATGACTGTTGTTAAGGCTGCAATAATATCAGCGACGGGTTCAGCCATGAAGACTAAGTCTAATGGGGCCATAAATGCTTTTAGTGTCGCTGGTAAAATGAAGATTAATGGAACTAATAGGATCATCTTACGAAGTAAGGCAAGTACTAATGAGATTTTAGCTTGTCCTAATGCTAAAAATGTTTGTTGGCAAGCAACTTGTACACCAAAAACGAATATTCCAGCGAAGAAAATACGAAGACTACGAGAGGTGATGGCCACCAATTCTGGTTTATCATTAAAGATATTAACGAAGACTTCTGGAACGAGCAGGATGCCTAACCACATCGTAGTTGTATAAATCAAGCAAACAATTAGCAACAGGATAAAGGTTTTTTTGACGCGATCGAACTGTTGCGCTCCGTAGTTGTAACTAATGATCGGTTGAGCTCCTGAGGTTAATCCCATTAAGGGTAATAAAATAATTTGATTCACACTACTGATAATCGTCATGGCACTAACTGCTAAATCTCCCCCATAGTGTGCTAATTGATTATTTAATGAAATTAATACAATACTTTCTGTTGCTTGCATAATAAATGGTGAAACTCCAAGGGCCATGATAGGTAAGACCACTTTTGGTTCAGGGATTAAGAACTCTTTTCTAATCTTTAATGTACTTTTCTTACCGAATAAGAAGCGAATGACCCAAATGGCTGAAATAAATTGAGCGGTAATCGTTGCAAATGCAGCTCCTTTAACCCCTAAATTGAGTCCAAAAATGAAGATGGGATCAAGAATAATATTAACCACTGCTCCAACCATTACGGTCATCATCCCGATTTTAGCAAAGCCCTGTGTATTAATGAAAGGGTTCATTCCAATAGCGATTTGAACAAATAATGTTCCTAGAATATAAATACCTAAATAATCATTGGCATAAACTAAGGTTTGGCTACTAGCGCCAAATGCTAATAATAAAGGCTCTTTAAAGATTAGTAAGCTCATCATTAATAAAATTGAAAGGATAACTAGCATAGAGAGTGCATTGCTCATAATTTTTTCTGCCCCATCATGATCTTGTTCTCCCATTTTTATGGCTGCGAGTGGGGCACCTCCCATTCCGATTAAAGCACTGGTTGCTGAGATTAGCATGATAATTGGGAAGGCTACGCCAATACCTGCCATTGCTAAATCTCCTTCTGGTAATCGGCCAATAAAAATTCGGTCTACGATATTATATAAAACATTGACTAACTGGGCGATAATAGCGGGAGTAGCCAATTTGAAAAGGAGTTTTCCAATAGAATCTCTCCCTAAATCTGTTGTTTGTGTAGACATCATATTCCTCCTATAGAAAATAAAATTACTTTTCTCATCAAATAATGATACTATATTTTGACGTAAGGGGAAATATGAAATGGAAAAAAATAAGTTAGCTTTATTGGTTATTAGAATGAATCAAAGGAGTGTGTTGGATAAATGGCATGAGAAAGAGAAGCTCAAGCTAGACCTTGTTTCTTATTGGATTTAATAAATCATCAAGATGAGACGATGATTATGAAGCAAATCAATGATAGAATAGATGAGAAGCTTATGAGTGGGAGGTCTCAAATGAAAAAACAAAGAAAATGGTTGTTATTTACAGTGGGGGGCATTGTGACGACGATTGCTGGGTATACCGTGTATCGCTTTAGTAAACGTCCCGCCAATACACCTGAAAAATTTCTCAAGTCAGAACACTTTTCTCGAAAGGTTGTAGCTTGTTTAGGGGATAGTCATACTCAAGGAACGATGGCTCATAACTTTGTAAATGATTTAGCCGTTCAGATGGGGGATAAAGGATATGATTTTATTAATGCAGGAGTGAATGGGGATTTAGTTTATAATGCGTTACACCGTGTGGAAGATGTTATTGAATGTGAACCAGATTATATTATTATTTTAATTGGAACGAACGATATTTTAGCTCGTTTAAGTAAGTCAAACGAAATTCATTTTGAAATCAAAAAACAGTTACCACAGAAACCGACCGAATCATGGTTTATTCAAAATCTGAGACAGTTAATTAGCTTACTTAAGTTACACACGAATGCTAAAATTGCGATTTTATCTTTGCCGTTGATTAGCGAAGATAGTGATTCAGTTGCTTTTAAAGCGGCTGTTGAGTATAGTAAACAAATTCACGCCGTAGCGCAAGAAACTAACATCACCTATTTACCACTAAACGAGCGTCAGCTCGAATATTATGAAACCCATCGCCCGACTAAACAGAAACGAGTGGTTCGTTCTCCTTTCGCTTATTTTATCCCATCTTTTAAGCATTATGTTATGAAAAAATCCTGGGAGGAAATCTCACAGGAAGCGGGATTAAGTTTAACAATTGACACCGTCCATCAAAATAAAATGGCAGCTCAAATGATTGAACAATTAGTTCGTGGATTTTTAGAAAAAGAAATGAATGATTAAAAACTCCTCCTAAGAGGAGCTTTTTTTGTTCTATTTTTTAGTTAATCCGCATAGGGTTGATTGTAAAACAAAAAGAAAGAAGGTGTCGGTCATTAAACGTTTGGCAAATGAAGCAGAATCAGCTAATATCGTCGTTACAAATTTAAAAACAGGATTAAAACAGCAAGAAGTCGAATCTTTAAGAACCCAATACGGTGCTAATGAATTTACAAAGCCAAAAGAACGTGGCCTATTATTTGAGTTACTTGATGTTTTTAAGGAACCACTCATGGTGATTTTATTTATTGCCAGTGGAATGAGCTTTTTAGTAGGAGAGTATCAGGATGGAATAGGGATTTGTATGGCTGTGCTACTCGGAATTATTATCGGACGCGTCACAGAGGGAAGATCAAAAAAAGCCGCTGAATCATTAGCTAAAATGACAGACGACGTTTTAGTTAAAGTGTTACGAGATGGACGAAAACAGATGGTACACAAAACCGAAATCGTGCCTAATGATTTAGTTTATCTAGAAACAGGAGATATGGTTCCAGCAGATGGCGTCATTTTAGAGGCGACAGAATTAAAGTTGCGGGAGGATATGTTAACAGGTGAAGCTGATCAGGTCACAAAAGAAAAAGAACATATTGTTTACGGCGGAACACTCGTTGGAAATGGATATGGCCTAATGCAGGTGACTAAAATTGGGGATGCCACAGAAATGGGAGTAATTGCAAAAGATTTAAATCAAGAAGAACAAATGACGCCACTCCAGTTAAAATTAGGAAAACTTGGACAGCGAATTTCTTCGATTTCTTCTGCAGTTGCAGCGATGCTCTTTATTTACATGATTATTCAAATCTTTAAAGGTAGTCAAATTCAGTTGAAATTCTCTAGCTGGGATGCTTTCGTTCATTCTTTACACGATGTTAACATGGTATTCCCAAGTATTAAAACGGCTTTTGTTGTTTGTGTCGGATTGATTGTCGCTGCCGTACCAGAAGGGTTACCAACCATGGTTAATATCACGCTTGCTATGACAATGGCTAAAATGGCCAAAATTAATGTCTTAATTCGCAAGAAAGAAGCATGTGAAACAATAGGGTCTGTTAGTGTGATTTGTAGCGATAAAACAGGGACATTGACTGAGAATAAAATGAAAGTTGGAAAAGTTTTTGTGGATGGCCATGAAACTTTATTTAAAGAGGTAAATGAACATCCGATTTTAGTTGAAAACTGTTTAGTTAACAGTTCGGCTGATGTTGAATTTAATGGAACTCATCAAAATTACATTGGGAATCCAACTGAGGGTGCGATTATCTCGATGATTAACAATCCAAGTTATCAACAAGTTCGAGAATCGGCACAGATTGTGTATCAAATTCCATTTACTTCATCGAACAAATATATGTTAACGGTCACTAAGCGACCAACTGGGTATCTCATCTTATCTAAAGGTGCCCCAGAAGTCATTTTAAAACAATGTAAAAATGAGATCGTTGATGGAAAAGTTCGTCCATTAACAAAAGTTCGTGAACAAGCCATTTTAGATAAAATGAAAGAATTACAATCAAATGCTATGCGAATTATTGCCTTTGCTTATCAAGAAACGACAAAAAAAGAAGATTTTATGGATAAAAATCATTGGAGTGCGCAATTTACGTTTCATGGATTTGTTGGGATTAATGATCCGTTACGCGAGGGCGTTAAAGAATCTATTGAATGTGCACGTCAGGCACGAATCGAAACAAAAATTTTGACAGGGGATAATATCCATACAGCCATCGCCATTGGAAATGAACTAGGGATTTTAACACCTGATAAACGTGCGGTTGAAGCGAGTTATATTGATGGCTTAACCGATACTGAATTGAGAAAAGAAATTAAAAATATTGCGATTGTGGCACGTTCAATGCCAAATACCAAAATGCGAATTGTTGCTGCGCTTCAAAAAAATGGAGAAGTCGTAGCCGTTACAGGAGATGGGATTAATGATGCCCCAGCTTTAACGAAAGCAGATGTTGGAATTGCCATGGGGATTGCTGGAACTGAAGTGAGTCGTAATGCAGCAGATATTATCTTAACAGATGATAGTTTTAATACGATTGTTGAGGCAATTAAGTGGGGAAGAGGGATTTATAATAACTTCCAACGTTACTTGCAATTTACGTTAACAGTTAATGTCATTGCTTTTTTACTTACGATCATCACTCAATTAATGGACAAACCGCTGCCATTTACAACGATACATTTATTATGGGTAAATATTATCATGGATGGTCCACCTGCGTTAGCTCTAGGAATGGAACCTGTCCGACAAACGGTAATGAGACGTAAGCCAACATCAAAAAATGCAAATATTATTAACCGCTTTATGATTCATACCATTGTGATTAATAGTTTATTTATGATTATTGTGTTATTAGGTCAATTACAATTTAACTTCCTTGGAGCGGATTTAAATCATGTGACCAGTGGTGCAAGTGAAGGGCAAACAGTTATTTTTAGTCTGTTTGTTAGCTTAGTTCTGTTTAATGCCTTAAACTGTCGAGAATTTGGACTAGTTAGTATCTTTATGAATTTCTTTAAAAATAAAATTGCTCTTCTCATTTTAGCGCTAACATTTGGAATCCAGGTGATTGTGACACAAGTAGCAGGAGATTTCTTCCACACAGTTCCATTAAGTGGAGTGATGTGGTTAAAGATTATCGGAGTTGGTTCAACCGTCGTTTTATTTAATGAAGTGTTTAAATGGATTTTACGTTTAATTAATCAATCACGTAAGAGAGCACGTCGTGCAAAAAAACATGACGTTGTGGTTTCAAATTAGAATTAATCTAACTCTTTAAACAAGCAAAAAAGGATATCGAGCAGATATCCTTTTTTCTTTGAAAGATATACAAGTTGTACTTAGGTGACAAGATTTATTTCAAGTATACATTAATAAATCTATTTCTCCCTATTCATTAAGTAGTAATGATCATTTGATCAAACATAAAGAACTTTTTAGCTACCAAAGAAGGTGATAGGGGAAATCACTATTGAAAAGTAACGGATTGATGAAGAGGGTAGACGATATTGTCAACTTCTAAATATAGTTCATATTGTCCAAGTAATCCCTCTGCATTGACATATTTAGTAATGCTTAGACGATCAGCATTTGTCACCTGATCAGGATTGAATAAATCAACACACATGGCCGTATAAGCAGTCGTTGTAATTCTGATGTCATAGACACGTTGATCACCGAGTTTATTTAAAATAAGTTTGACTTTTTGTCCTTCTTTGAAATTTCCAGTTAATATTAAACGATCGGACTCTTGCGTGAGTTTAATTTGATACTCCTCACCTAATTCATTTTTATTAAAACGTAACCCCTTGACTTTAATCGGTAAGGTTTTGGTTTCTCCAAGTGTTCCGACGCGTTTTCCAGGTGTTAGTGAATAGTTATTTGAATCAGTGTAAAGGCTTAACTTAGATGCACGATAAAAATGACTGGGTAAATCGAGTTCAAAAATGCGCTCACCATCTAAAACTTCAACGGTTTGGCTAGATAAATTGGCATTTTCATAGAAGAAAGCCGGCTGATTTAAAGCTTCCCCATTGATGGATCCGATACCACCAGAATGAATTAAGTAATGGTTTGCACCTAAGTAATCAATTTCTGAGATATAGGGAGAATAGAATGAGCTTCCTCTCTCTTTTCCATATTCAAAGACTTGTTCAATCGTCATATTGTTAGTGTCTAGGTGATAAATCACGCCTCGTGAATAGTTATTATTTGGATTGACATAATTATAAGGATTCTTTGAACGATTGTTTCCGTTATCAAAAATCGCAAGATCTCCACTTGGGAAGATTTTTGCAGAATGTTGTGACCATTGCCATTCAAAATTTTCGCCAATAGGAGTAAAGAAATAGTGTTGCATTTCTTCAGGCCAACCTGTTGAATCCCCAACAATCCAGTTTAAATCACCTGTTTTGTAATCAATACTGATGACAGCATCTTGGTGGCGTCCTGATAAAATAATGGCTTGATTTGCTTCATCAAAATCAACGGAGTTATTATGGAACCAATCATGCTCAGTCCAATTTTCACTTTTTGCTGCCTCAGTGGGGAGAATAGATGTTAAGTCCCAAGATTTGATGACTTGTCCTGTTGTACGATCAAGTTCCACAACATAATCTTCTACCGTCATGCGATCTGGATTATTACCAGCGATTAATAGGTTTCCATTTGGAAGTTCGATAGCATCATGGTGATATCCTGCTTCAAGGACGTACTCTACGTAGACTTTACCGAGTAAATCCATTTCCATTAGACCGGTCATATAATAAGGTGGGGCCATCGTTCGATCAGAGCTGAGTAAGAGATTTCCGTTTTCTAGACGTTTGACGTCCCAAACATTTTTACTAGTTAAATACCATCTGACATCGCCATTGATATCATATGCAGCTGTATAGCCTTGAGAGGATGGAGTCACGAAATAGAGGTCATTTTCTAACCTAGATTTATCCGCATAGACAGATGAAGGAAGTGCTAAGTCGTTAGGGAGTGGATCCGTTTGGATTTCAATTGTTTGTGTACGACCATCACTTAAAGTGAGTGTGATTTGATTTAAGCTATCAGCATAAAGTCCATAAACAGGAATTAGGTGTGAGGTAGCTTGACCAAACTCATGCGTGAAGGTTGATTGTTCATCTTTTCCTGCAACTGTTATCGTTACAGACGTCTCTTTTTCAGTTGAAAAGGCAATTAAAGCTGATAAAGGAGCATTCCCGTAAGGATTCAGAATGACAAAAGGTTGTTCTAGAGTATACGTTCCATTTGTGATCGTTTCGCTTAAGGTAGAATCAATCTCTTGTTGAGAAGTTAAGGTATCTTGAACGATTTCAACAGAAGGGGAATTAGAGTGATATAAAAACAGAACGAGTATTGCTATGATTAGACAAATGCAGCCTAGTAAGTATTGTCGATAACTTTTTTTCATAAAAGTCTCCTTTCTAAAAGATTGTAAAATCCTTCTTATAGTATCATATAAATAATAATAAAAATTAGTAAATTTTAAGCAAAATTATGTTTTTTTTCAAAAAAGGGGAGATTTTAATAAAATAATGTAATTTTCATATATTTTTACATCAATAAGCCCATATAACATACTCAGTTTAGGAAGATTTATAAATGATTAGAGAACGATGGATTATTACAATTTATGTCTATCTTTCTTACTCATTTTTTAAACATCGAATTTATGGAAGAATGTGCTTTTAATGAACAATGTTTTTTGAGATTTGGGATGGCTACTCTGTTTGTGATTAGCGTTTATCATATCTTTTGTAGCCTAGTGAAAGAAGAAGATTAACAGAAAAAGCCGTCATTTAAACGGACGGCTTTCTTAATTTTATCTGATGACTTTAATAAATTGACGATCATCGACGGTAATGTGTTGATGTTTTTTGAAGTAATTGATGATAATCTCAGTCATTTCGATTTGAATTTCTTTAATAACTGGGCAGTCACGGAAGAATTCATAACCTCCAACACCACTTGAACGATAGTTGTTCATGACTAAACTGAAAGTATCTTCAGGTTGAACTTCTTTGTCATTTACGATCATGGATGTGACACGTTCACCAACTGGTTTGGTTAAATCAAAGGTATAGAAGACATTTGAGAAGAAGTCATAGTTGTAGTGAGCGACTTTTGGTTGTAAGAAACGACGAGAAACTGAGAGTTTACCATTTTCATTATGAATGTATGAAGCGCAAACTTCTAATGCTTGTTTTAAGACCGTCCCAGTGACTTCAAGGACAACAAGCGTATTTGGATAAACGTACGTTGACACGATATCACGAACAGTGACACTTGTATCAAATCCTTTGATTGCATTAGCAAAGGATGTACAGGCTAAATCGGATTCAGCCACTTCTAATTGGATTTGATTAATGAAGTTTGCTAATAGTGCCCCGTTTACTGCCATATCTATACGGTCTTCAGGTTGTAGTTCAACATTTAGATAACCCACTGGAGAGTCTAGCCACTGTTGAACACGAGTTTCTAACGGCATTAATGCCTCGTATAAATGGGGCTCTGGATTGATTGAAACGGCATTCAAAGACGAATGAATAGAAAGTTTTTGATCGTCTGCAACTGTTATATTGACTTGAGCGTACTTAGAGGCATTATGTGGAGTTTGGATAATATGCGTTCCAAATAAATCTTGATCTTGAAGCGGGACATGCTGATGTCCAGTTAATAAGAGATCAAACTGTAATTCTTTACAAATTTTATAAGCAATATTTTCAGATGATGTGCTCAGTTGTTCGTGAGTTTCTAAATCATATTCAAATCCACCGTGGTAAATCCCGATTAAAACATCAACTTGTGGTTTTAATTCATCATGAATCTTTTGAATCGAAGAAAATGTATCTAATACATCAAAATTAGTTAAGTTATACGCTTTTTCCCAAATTGGAATGAAGTCAGTTGTAAATCCAATGACACCTACTTTTAATCCATTTTCCATGACTTTAATGTCAGATGATGCAATCGGTAAAATGCCAGTTTTATCTATGATATTAGCACATAAACATTTCGCATTTAAGTTTGTTAAATACGATTTTAAATAGTCATAGCCATAGTTAAATTCATGGTTACCTAAGGTGATATAATCATATCCACCTTGATTCATAACGGTTGCAACCGGATGTTTTTCTAGATTTTCAGTACTTAAAAAAGTCATAAATGGTGAGCCTTGAATGGTATCACCAGCATCAATAATTAATGTGTTTCCATCTTTTTGATAGTGAGACAAAATATTTAATAGTCCCATTGGTTTTTCTGTTGTATCGGTATAATCTGTTGGGTAGACGTAACCGTGTAAATCAGATGTAAAGTAAATTTTTAACTGTTTCATATGTAACACCTCAATTTGAATTATACCACAAAAATCGACATTAAACTGTTTTTCTACAGTGTTATTGTCTCATAATTTAATGAAATCATGTAAAAAATAATGATGTAACGGAAAAAAGGGTGAAAAATACTAGGTAATTCACTAAACTATGATAAAATATAAAAAAGACACTTGGATTAAAAAGGAAGAATAAAGATGACAGAAAAAATAATTGATTATAACAAGTCTGAAATCAACATGTCACCAATTAAAGAATGGAAAGATTTAGAGGGAACTGAATTCTTAGAGTTATTAACATCGGGAGCAGAACTGGATGCTGAACTTTATGAGTTAGCTGTTAAAAAAGTTCCTCAATTAGTGAAACAAAGTAAACTTGTCCTTAAATCAAGTCATAAAACGATGAAACAGACCATGAAATCAAGTAAACGAACGAAAAAATATTATTATAAAGTGTCAAAAGCGATTATGAAATTACTAAAGCGTGATGATATTGCTCATGAATTAAAGTTAGAGTTAATTGAATTATTAAAAGAATTAACCATTAAAGTTGAAAAGTGTGATGAAAGAGATCAGTATTTTTTCAGTGAACAACATAAAAAAACAATGGGCTATGGAACGGTTGCCTTATTTACAGTGGCAGCGATTTATGGAGTGGTGACTAGTAAAAAGTCATAAGATGAAAACGGTTAAGAGAGAATCCTTTCTTAGCTGTTTTTTCTTATCAAAATGTGTTTGATTATAGAACCTTTCTTTATTCATGTTTTAAAGTCATCGAGAATACACTGTACTAGATGACTTTATGAGGGAGGCGGGTGAGGATGAGAGGTCCAATCCAATATCAACGACAATTCATTTTACAGGTTCATTGTGGGATTAATGCCTTTTGTTTTATAGTCACGCTAATTTGTATTCTGGCACTACGGTTTAGTATTGGTTTAATCGAATTATTTGCTCTGATTTTACCCATTATCGGAGTTTTATCACTATTTATGAATTCTAATTTAGGAAAAGGTCGGAAAGTCATGAAAGAATGCTATCTTTTCGGAAGTTTAGCGAGTATTCTATCATTATTTTTAGTCTCACAAGTATTAATTCAGTTTTGCTATAAGAGCTGGCTATGGGGAGTTGGATACTTTTTATTCACAGGAGCAGCCCTTGTGGCGATTGTGTATTTGTTCTTTTTTGGAGATATGCATTTTCTTTATAAATGTTTGACTCCGGTCACGTTAATTGCTGCTTTAATTATTGGAATTTTAGTTTCAATCGTTATTTACAGATTTTTTCTTAGCTGGTGTTTTACCGCGGGCTTTGTTTTATTTTTAAGTTATCTATTATGGATTATTGATCTTATTATGACGGTGTTTATTTGTTTAGATTTAAGAATTATCTTATTTAAAGGACGTTAAGTCTAGAGGAGTTTTAAGATGTTAAAAGCAGAAGAGTCAGTGAGCGTTAGTTATCGTGCCTTAAATCAATCTGATTTAGAAGAACTGTTAAAGTTATACCAGGATAAATTATTTATTCAAGGATACGGAAAAATAGATGAAGACAGACAGACAAAACAACAGTTAGAAGATTGGTATGAGCATTCTATTCATTCTTTGGATGAGTATTACTTTTCGATTTGGATAGAAGGAAGTAAAGAATGGATAGGTTTTATTAGTTTAACTGACTTTAATGACGATCAAAGTGAGGCTTGGATGAGTATAGGCATAAAGCCAACTTGGTGGGGCATGGGAATAGGAACAAAGGTTCTTACAGCATTCATTGATGATTGCTTTACCAACCGGCATCTTAAAACGTTAAGATTGAGTGTGTTTTCAACTAATCACCGAGCGTTGATGCTTTATCAAAAAGTCGGATTTCAAATTGAAATGATTTACAAGCAAAATCAAGCACCGAATTGGTTTAATACAGATATTTATCAGCTTTCTTTAAGCCAATCGTATGAAATATTGGGGGAGTGAATATGAAAGGGAATAGCATTAAAAATAGTGTGTGGTGTGAAAGGGAAGGGGAGTTTCCCCGATATTTTAAAACGGATGGACAACTTCACTTTGATCAAACAGAGATTGATGGTTATAAGGTTGGTAGCCTTAGTTTTAGTAAAGAGGATTATGAGCGCTTAGTTTATACTGAAACAATTAACACGGTAGGTAAAAGACAATTGACCATTGGATTGATTATTCGGGGAAATGATGTGGATGAAATCAATTATAAAGTTGCGTTTTATAATGAAGCTGATTCTTGTATTGATGTTTGTTGTCATAATGTTGCTTCTGAAGTGACTCCACATTTTAAACGAATTTGTGTGACCTATCCTATTCCTGCAGATAACTGTTATGTTAGAGTTGGCTGGGAGTTTAAGGGGATTGTTACTGGGGTGACATTTTTTCATCCGTCATTAATCTTAATAGACTAAGGAAATAAAAAAACTCTCGAAATCGAGAGTTTTTTTTATTTCTATTTTTGCTCTGTTGATTGACGTTTTTCCATTGTCCATCCTGTGGCTGCTAAAATTAATGAAATCATAGGCGATAATAAGTTAAAGAAAGCATATGGTAAGAAGGCAATTGGATTAATCCCTAATGTGGCAATCATGTATGAACCGCAGGTTGTCCATGGGATTAAAGCTGATGTTACTGTTGCGCTATCTTCAATCGCACGTGATAAGTTTTTAGCTGCTAAGTTACGTTTCGCATATTCGTCTTTATACATGCGTCCAGGCATGACAATTGCTAAATATTGATCTCCAGTTACAATGTTTGTAAAGATACATGTGATAATTGTTGCAAAAACTAAACCGAATGTTCCTTTAGCAAACTGTAAGATACGTGTTGCAATCGTTTCAAGCATACCTGTTTTTTCAAGGACTCCACCAAATGATAGTGCACATACAACTAAAGAAACAGTCCATAACATACTATCTAATCCACCACGAGTTAATAAGTCATCAACCGCTACGACACCTGTATGTGACTGATAACCGTAATGCATGGCTGACATGACATCACCTAAACTTGCTCCTTGGAAAATGATTGCAAAAGCACCACCGATTAATGTTCCTGTTAATAAGGCTGGAAGTGCAGGAAGTTTTAAAATAACCATGGCAATAACAGAGACAGGAGCTAATAAAAGAATTGGAGATAAGGTGTTAAAGTTTGAAACTAATGTTTCTTTAATGATGTTAATTTGAGCCATATCTAATGATTGACCGGCGTATTTAACGCCAAGAATCGCATAGATGACGATTGCGATGACATAAGCCGGAACAGTCGTATACATCATATGCTTAATATGATCAAATAAAGTTGCACCTGCCATAGCTGGTGCTAAATTGGTTGTATCTGAAAGAGGTGACATTTTATCACCAAAATAAGCCCCTGAAATAATGGCTCCTGCAATAACGGGTGATGGAATTCCTAATGTTTGACCAATTCCTAATAGAGCAATCCCAACTGTTCCCGCAGTTGTCCAAGACGAACCTGTTGAAACAGAAACAATTGAACAAATTAATAACGTTGCCACTAAGAAAATACTAGGTGACAAAATATTTAATCCCCAGTAAATCATTGAAGGAACAACCCCACTTAAAATCCATGTTCCAATTAGTGTTCCTACAATTAATAAAATCAGAATGGCTTGGATAGCCATTTTAATCGTTTCGATAATTCCGTCTTCAAGCTCCGACCATTTAAAGCCAAGTCGATAGACTCCGATTAAGGAAGCAACAGCTGTCCCTAATAAAAGTGGGATTTGAGGATCCACCTTAAAGACCATTAAGGATAACGCTAAAATAATAATTAAAAATACGATAGGAATCAATGATTCAAATAGTGTTGCTTTTCGTTGTTGTTTCATCTTATTCTCTCTTCTCCTCTCAATTATGTTGATGGTTTATTGACATTGAATTTAGTCTAATGAACCGAATTTAATGAGAATTTACTCAATAAAAAAACGAAAAATATCGAGAATTGCCGAAACATAATATAACATGTTCTTAGATGGACTGCAAATGTTTTTTTGAAAATAATGAAACGTAAATTTTGGTAATTAATCCAGGGTTAATTAAACATCATGAACCACTGTTTTAGAACAAAAAAATAAAAAAGATGAGGGGGAAGAGGAATATTTTTGAAATGATTTTCAAATTATATTATATATAAGGTTGTCTTTTTCTGAAAAACGTGCTATATTTAACCTGTACTTAATAATTCTTTTGGTATTTTTCACAGGTTCAAATGAATAAATTTTCTTGGGGTTTATAACTAAGGGTAATGATGTGGGTAGCAAAATAGTATTAAGTAACAAATTTTTATTTGTTTTCGGAGGTATTTATTATGAATACAGGTACAGTTAAATGGTTTAACGCAGAAAAAGGATTCGGATTCATTTCAGTTGAAGGTGGAGAAGATGTATTCGTACATTACTCAGCAATTACTGGTGAAGGATTCAAAACATTAGAAGAAGGACAAAAAGTTTCTTTCGATATCGTTGAAGGAAACCGTGGAGCTCAAGCTTCTAACGTTGTTAAATTATAATCATTCATAACATTTTTTAGAGCTAGTGATCATTTTATCACTAGCTTTTTTCTTATGGATTAAAAGATTAAATGAAGATGGAGAATCTAGTAAAATGTTTTATAGAAAACAATGATTGAGTCATGATGCGCTAATTGTCAATGAGGTTTAAAATGAGATGAATGATTAGAAGCTAGTAGCAAAAGTTGATTCAAAACATCAAAAATCTCTTGTTTTTTTCAGTTTGGAATGTTAAAGATGAATAGGAAGAATTAAAAGAGATGAATTTTAAAAGGGGTGTTATAGTTTGGAGAAGCGTATTGATTTAACCAAAGGTCCCATTGTGAGAACGTTAGTTAAATTAGCATTGCCAATTATGGGAACATCATTTATCCAAATGGCTTATAATCTGACGGATATGATTTGGATTGGTAAAGTTGGAAGTAAGGCAGTGGCTGCTATCGGAACGGCTGGTTTTTTTACGTGGCTTGCGATGGCTTTTATCATGATTTCAAAAAATGGAGCTGAGATTAAGGTCGCTCAATCAACTGGAGCGAAGCGTTTTGATGAAACGAAAATGTATGTTAGAAGTGCCATTCAAATTAACTTAATACTTGCCATAATCTATATGCTAGTTTTACTTATTTTAAAAGAACCGTTGATTAGTTTCTTTAACTTAGGTGATACTGAGATTATTCAGATGTCATATACCTATTTAGAGGTGATGGCATTCGGAATGATTTTTTATTTTATTAATCCTGTTTTAACTGCTATATTTAATGGATCAGGGGATAGTAAAACTCCATTTATTATTAATACGATTGGGTTATTGTTCAATATTATATTTGACCCATTATTAATTTTAGGATTTGGTTCTATTCCAGCCTTAGGGGTATTAGGAGCCGCGTTAGCTACTGTTGCTGCACAAATTATGGTCACAATTTGCTTTGTAGTGGTAATGATTAGAAGTAAAGTGAATGATTTAAAAGTGGATCTTTTTAAGAAACCGGATATTGTATCCATGAAAACACTCTGTAGACTCGGACTTCCAGGGGCTGTCCAAAGTGGGTCATTTACATTAATTGCGATGATTTTAGGACGATTAGTCGCGGTTTATGGAGCAGTTCCAATTGCGGTTCAAAAAGTGGGATCACAGATTGAATCGATTTCTTGGATGACAGCTGGTGGTTTTTCAACAGCCTTAGGAGCGTTTGTCGGTCAAAACTATGGTGCAAAACAATATGAGCGAATTCAGAAAGGTTATCGTACCACGTTAATGTTAGCCTTAGGACTAGGGGCATTTACGACCGCCTTACTCATCTTTGCTGGTCGTCCTATTTTTACCTTCTTTTTACCTGAAGCAGAGGCAATTCACCAAGGAACGGATTACTTAAAAATCTTAGGGTACTCACAATTATTTATGTGTATCGAGATTACAACACAAGGATTATTTAATGGATTAGGTCGAACGTATATTCCTTCTGCAGTGGGGATTATTTTAACGGCTGCTCGTATTCCCCTTGCTTATTTAATTGCAACACCTACGCTTTTAGGAATTAATGGTGTTTGGTGGGCTATATCATTAAGTAGTGTGGCAAAGGGAATTGTTTTAGTTGTGATTTATTTTTATTTACAAAAACGAAAAAAGTTATACCATATGCAAGAGTTTGATCTCAATATTGAGGATGATTTAGAAGAAAGTAGTTCTCCTTTAATCGAATCTTAGTCCGGTTTTAGAGTCGAATAAGCGCCTGTGCGGTTATTCGGCTTTTTTTATCTTTTGATCTATTCGTTTTATTCCTACTGAACTGACCGAGCATGGATGACGTAAAGAATAAAGGTTAAAAATAAAGGAAATGAAAGATTTAGTGTAGATGAAAAAATTTCTTTCGTTCATAAAACAATTTTTGAGGAAATTCTTATCAACTAACGACAGCGTAGCGACGTTTTAATATACATTTAGTGTCTAATTTGATAAAATATAGATAAGATTATGTAGAAAGGGGATATGGTTATGAAAATATTAATTACTGAATTGTTTTTAAGTCACATCCCTCAAGGGAAAGAATCCTTTGTCCTACAAAAAATGAGTCAGTTTGTTCGTGAATATGTTGCTTCAAAATTTAATATGTCTGTTATGCGTACAGGTGTATCCGTCCGTGAAATTAAAAATAATCGAAATGGGTTACGCATTTTTAAACTCCGAATTAATAAAGGCGATCGGATTTTGTTTACGTTTGATACGGATCGGGTACGTTCAGAATACCGTCAAGCGATTTTGTTTTTAGATTATTGCCATCATGATGATCAAGCGATGCGAGGGCGAATGATTGGAGTTTCAAACCAACAAGTTGAGGAATATTTGACATCTGAAGAGTCGATTGATGAATTCATCGATCAGCAATATATCAATTTTGATTACGATCCTAATCGCGTGATTACTCGTGTCATTAATGTCGAGACCATGGGACAGTTATTAGATGAACGTGAGGATAAGGCGGTTTATTATTTGAATGATGAACAGTTTGAATGCTTGGCACCAACAGATGCCCCTACCTTTATTTTTGGTAGTGCCGGAAGCGGAAAAACAACAATTAATATTCATAAAGCGTTTATTTTGGCGATGCAACCGATTAAGATTGCTTACTTTACCTATTCCTCTTATCTCGTCGAAGATGCGAAGAAGTTATTTCAAAAAATTTTAGAAGAGTCACCAGAGTATCGTGCAGATGAATTATTAAAGCGTGTTCATTTTTACCATTTGAACGATTATATTTCTCAAGAAGTTTCAATTTATCAAACGGTGAGTTATGAACAGTTTCGCACGTGGGTTATTGAACGTCAGCCCTTGCTGTTAAAACAATTAGGACTCGGCATTTATGATATTTGGAAAGAAATTCGAGGAATTATTAAAGGGATGATTCCAAAAGAATGGATAGATTATCGAGTGAATATGAAAGAGTGGTCTCTTGCATCAGATTTAGTTGAGGTGATTGTTAAAAAAGGTTTAGGTCATGTGGATGGAGAAGATCTCGTGCTTCATGCCGAAAAACTTTATGAAGCAAAGACTCGATTTTTAGATCAATATGAACTTAAAGCAGTTTTACTGATGCATCAAATTCTCGATCAGTATTTACTCAATCATGCCCTCATTCCAAAAGAAATCTATTTAACGTTAGATGAGCAGTATTGTTTATATTCATCGTCTCAGCGTGAACTACTATATGAACTAACCTTAAGATACCAAATGTTCTTATCTGCTGAAGGAAAAGTGGACGAGAATGACATGGCAAGGCAATTTCTCAATCGTTTAATGAATCAAAAGGTTCCTTTATTTGATTTTGTCATTGCTGATGAAATTCAAGACTTAACAGAAATTCAAATTTATTGTTTAATTCGTCTGGCTAGAAATCGAAATAACTTATTATTTAGTGGAGATATCAATCAAACCATTCGTCCGACTTATTTTCATACAGGACGAATTGAGAGTATCTTAAAAACGTCAAATACGCATTTAGGATTTATTAAACATCAATTAGTTAAAAATTATCGAAGTACGAAAGAAGTCGTTGATTTAGCTAATCAAGTGGTTACTTTGCGAATTCAGTGTTTAGGTTTAAATAAAAAAAATGATTATTATGAAATTCCAATTCGAGGAGAACAGCATCCGATTTATTATTTTGATGCGAAACATCCTCTTGAGATGGTTAAGTTAATTGAGACGGGACTCAACCGACATTATGTAGCCATTGTTGTTCCAGATGAAGAAGAAAAGAAAAACTTTGAACGACTCACTCAACAAAAAGGAGCTGTCTTTACGGTTGAAGAGATTAAAGGAATCGAAAAGGACTATATCATTTGCTATAATGTCATGACGAAGTATAAAACGGCGTGGGAAACAATCTTAAATCAAGATATGATGTATCAAAATCAATATCGTTATTACTTTAACTTATTGTACGTGGCATTGACACGAGCTCGTCATCATTTATGTTTCATTGAAGAAGATATGCCACCCTCACTTTATGAGCAATTTGAAAGTGAGTTTTTATCTTTTGATACATTTGATGAAACCGAATTAAAGCTGAACCAATTATCAACGGATAATCAATTTTATAAAGAAGCTCAATTATATGAGCGTCGTGAGCTTTATGAGCAAGCGATTACGGAATATGAACTATCACAACTTGAAGAAGCAAAAACTGATATTGCAAGATGCCGTGCATTAATGAAGAACAAAGAGGGCCATCATGTTGAAGCGGGACATGACTTAATGCACCTTAAAGAGTATGAAAAAGCGGCGCTTTGTTATCGTCAAGGACATGACCGACTCAACTATTTAAAGGCATTGGTCTTTCAAGAGTTACCCTTTGCTCAAATCCAACAAGAGTTTGAGAAAGAAGGAAGTAATGTTTTAACTTTTGTTTATGAGCAAGACGTACGTGTCACTTGGTTGAAGCGATTTAATAAGCTATATTCAAGACATCTTCTAAAACAGGCACAGGTCATTGATCGAATGATTGAAACGATACACGAGTTGAAAGGATGAGAGGAATGGAAACGGAATTTTTAGATTTAATAAAAACATTTGAAAAAACAGCTAAACGACTGGAAACATTAGATACAACGATTTTAAACTTCAAGGATGTGGTAGAGGGGTTACGCCAAAATTTAGATGAGCTTGTAGAAATGGTACATCTCGAGGAGATTGTAGAGTTATCTGAAAAGGGGAGCCGAAAAATCCAATTATTAAATCAAAATTTAGATCAAATTTCGCAGACGTATGAACGTTTATTACATGTTGATGAATTTAAAGAGGAGTACTTCGAGCGTTTAACAGCAATTGAAGATAAAATTATGCGTTTAAGTGATCGTGAAACGATGGATGATGGGAATCAAAAAGAAGGGCAAGCAAGTTCAAGTTATATCGCCCTAGAAGATCGTCGTCATGTTTATTATATTGAAACGGAGACGCATCAATTGATGGCAATGGCCAAGGAAAATGAAAATGAGAATGGTCCAATTGATGGAATTCTTGCTAAAAAGCTTGTTTGTGAAAATGATACAGTGTTTGCCCTCCATCAAGAGACAGGTGACGTATTTGTCTTAAATGGGCGAATCCCGATGGCTCGTCATTCATTAGATGCAACAGATTTTGTGGTGGTAGGATTTAATATTTACTACTTATCTGACACAAAACTAATGAGATTCCATCTATTTACACTAGAAAAAGAAGTCATTTTAAATCATATTGTTTCATTCGAACGTTTAAATCATCAATTAATTTGTCAAACTGAAGCTAAAAAATCAGTCTTTGTGAATTTAAATAAATAAAAAGCATAGTGGAGTATGGTATGACTCCACTATGCTTTTTATTTTGAAGTTGTTGGAATATATGGAATTAATCGAGTGGCAACGTTTTGCATCGTTAAGGTTTGCAAATAAACGGTTCCTGGTCCGGTTAATTTAGTTAAGAATAATCCTTCCCCACCAAAGAAGATGTTTTTAAATCCTTTAACGGTTTCAATTTCGTAATTAACCCCACGACTAAAAGCAACGACATTTCCAGTGTCAACTTTGATAATTTCTCCATGTTTTAACTCTCGCTTGACGACACTTCCTGCAGCTTCTAAAAAGACTTTACCTTGTCCACTAATACGTTGTAAAATAAATCCTTCCCCACCGAATAGGCCAGCAGAAAGTCGCTTAGTCCACTCGACATTTAAATGAATACTAGGTTCACCGACTAAAAATGAACTTTTTTGACAGATCCACTCATCTCCTTTTAGTAAATCAAACTCAAGAATTTGACCAGGAAAAGTCGAGGCAAAGACAATTTCTTGTGCAGGCGCCATCGAGGTATAGGTTGCCATAAATAGTGACTCGCCTGAAAACATACGCCCAATTCCTTTCATCAGCCCCCCTTTTACATTCGTCTCCATTTTAATTTTTTCATCCATCCAGGCCATTCCGCCGGACTGTGTATAGACACTTTCGCCTTTATCTAGAATAATTGAGACACCTGGTAAATCATTTCCAAAAATGTTACATTTCATTTGAATCCCTCCTAAATTTAACATAGCATATTTCAATGAATTTGACTATCCTACGATTCATGATCATAATAAGCTAATAATAAATCAACTACTCGTCCATAGCTTCTAACACCATCCTTTATACCGTTGAGTGTGAGATAGGTTTGATTCATAGAGTTAAAGGTTTCCTCGACCTTCCCTTCATATTGCGCCCAAAATTCATTTAAATAGCGCATATCCCGCCGGACGCCATCACTTAACTGTGCATTGAGTTCGATTAATGACTCAGAATCAACTTTTGCAAGCGCCACGTTCGTATAGTTCAATGCCGATAGATAACCTGCATAAATAAAGTCTGGGTCTGGATGATGAATACAGGTCAAAAAAGCAATGAAGTTTGCTTCATTTTCACTCGCATAACCTCGCTGATGAGCCATTTCATGCATTGTTGTAAATAAAAGTGTGGAATCTGGTACCGCCACATTAACATTGGCTTCTGCTGTAAAGGGGGAATAGATTCCTGTAATATTCGTATAATTCATTAGTTTGGATGTAAGGATGGGTTTTGCTAGCCCATATGTTCCACTTAAGACAGGATATGTTTGAGCGGCATGCTCATAACCAATGGGTGCTCGTTTGAAAATGTCATGATAAGATCCGTTAGCGATAAAAATACCTTGTTCATTTTCACGGGTATTCAGTCGGGCCTCATTGACTTGTTGAATTAATTGCTCATAAAGAGCAATTAATTCTTCTGGGTCATGTCCTTCACTCGCCAACGAGAAATCAGCCTCTAATGACGGACGGTCGTAATTGAGTCCCCAAAAGAGGATAAAAATACAGTAGCCAATCGAGAAAGCTGCTAGAAGATTTAATAAATATTGAAGGATGAGAGAGCCCCATTTCTTATGATTTTGAATGAGTTTAATCGAATAAAAAATAAGAGCGGCTACGAAGACCACGATCGCGATATAGATGAGAAGTTCAAAAATTGAAAAAGGAACTAGAGCGCTCAAACGACTTAGTTGCTCAATCCACCATTTATTAATCCCTTTGGAGTAATAAGTGTCAATCACAGTAGGGAAAGCCGATAATAGAGCTCGTAAAAGAGCAATAACAATCCCTAATCCAATACATAATAGCTGTCGTTTATAGGAATTCATTCTTTCTGTCTCTCCAGTCATAAAGTAGTTATCTTATTATACCAAAAAAGTAAAAATGTAGTAATTAGTTAGGATAAAAAACTGAAATTGGACATAAAATGATAAAAAACAAGTTCAAATAGTAGACTTTTTAAAGAGGATATGATTGAATAGAAAAAAACTTCATGAGGTGAGACAGATGAAAGAGAAGTTAATGGAATTAAAAACGCGTATTAAATGTGCTTCAAACCAACAAAAGGCCTCATTCGTTATCAAAAATATCACGGTCATTGATGTGTTTCAAAATGATCGATTTATGGCTGATGTAGCGATAGAAGCAGGATATATTATCGGAATAGGGTCATATGAGGGAATCAATGAAATAGATGGGACAAATAAGTATATTTGTCCAGGTCTCATTGATGCGCATGCCCATATTGAATCATCCCTTGTATCACCTAAAGAATATTATAAAGAAGCGTTAAAACATGGGATTACTTCAATGATTACGGATCCACACGAAATTGCTAATGTTCTAGGGGGCAAAGGAATTGAGTTAATGTTAAACTTATCAAAGAATATTCCATTTGATATGTATGTGATGTTACCCTCGTGTGTTCCGGCGACAACCTTTGAAAACTCAGGGGCGACCTTACTCGCGGCTGATTTAAATCCCTTGTATTTTCATGAAAAAGTGATTGGATTGGCTGAGGTCATGAATTTCCCAGCAGTCCTGAATGGGGATGACGATATGTTACAAAAGTTAGTCGATGCCACAACCAAAGGTTATCGAATTGATGGACATGGGGCTAGTTTTGATTTGAACCAGTTAAATGCCTATATCACAGCCGGGATTTTAACAGATCATGAATGTCATACGGCTGAAGAAGTGATTGAGCGTTTACGTCGTGGGATGTATGTGTTAATGAGAGAAGGAAGTGTTGCTAAAAACTTAAAAGATTTAATTCAGGTGGCCAGTATTTCTAATAGTCGTCGTATTTGTTTCTGTACGGATGACAAACATATTGATGACTTAATTCGTGAAGGAAGTATTGATCAAGCCATTAAAATTGCCGTTAATAGTGGTTTAAAAATTGAAACAGCGATTCAGATGAGTACGTTAAATACAGCCGAGTGTTATCAACTCAAAAATAAAGGAGCGATTGCACCTGGGTTTATTGCCGATTTTATTATTTTAGATGAGTTAGAGACCTTTAAAATTAATTCGGTTTATAAAAATGGTAAGTGTGTCGTGAGACAAGGACAACTTCAACTAGATGAGGAGCGTGAGAACAAACGTTTCATCTTTGAAAATACGGTTCATTTACCAGAAAACTTAAGTGAAAAATCGTTTGAAATTCAGGCGAGCAACTGCCAAAAGCTTAATGTCATTGAAATTATTCCAAATAAGCTAGAAACGATTCATCGCCAATATGAATTAAAAGCTCTAAATATGACAAACGACGTGAGATCATGTATTGAAGAAGATTTATTAAAGGTGGCAGTCATTGAGCGGCATCATCTAACAGGGAATATTGGTTTAGGGATGTTAAAAGGGTTAAAACTCCAAAAAGGAGCTATTGCAACAACGATTTCACATGATTCACATAACTTAATCGTTTGTGGAACAAATGATGCGGATATGTTAGAGGCGGCTAAACAGCTTAAAAATATAGGTGGAGGAATTGTTGTGGTGAATGAGGGAAAAGTATTAGCTCAAATCGCGCTTGAAATAGCTGGATTAATCACTGCTCGTCCAGCACATGAGGTCGTTTCTGAATTAAGTTTACTTCATGAGGCACTAGAACAGCTATCACCGAATCTAGGTTTTAATCCATTTTTAACGTTATCTTTTTTAACATTACCCGTTATTCCAAGTATTAAGTTGACGGATAAAGGTTTATTTGATGTGATAATCTTTGATTTTATTCCAGTGACAGAATAGAGTTGTTCCATTTTTGCCTAATGATGCATATAATAAAGTGTTAATTAAAGGCAGAGCAGAAGTAGATGGGAGTCTAGTGAGCATGCCCTCCAAATGAGAGAGAGGGGATGAAAGTGTCATGAATATCAACCGTATTGAAGTTCTGATTTTAAATCATAAACAACAAGCTGTTGAAAAGTTTGGACGAAATAGCTCAGCAGTTCGCTACTATCAAGAAGGCGCCAGTAGTGATCTGATTAATGATTTATACCAACATTGGTTTGGAATCAATGAAGCTTGTATTATTGCTCATCATTTAGCGACGCTCAATGATGAACAAGATGAAGTGAATTATGTTGTGGCGATTAATCATTTTAATACTTCAACGTCCTATGAACTGAAAAAATTAAAAGGCAAACGATTACGATATGTTTTTATCTTTTTTGATACAGATGAGGGTAATGCACGCGCCTATGTCTATCAACTTTTAAAGCCCCTCTTGTTACAAAATAAAACCCAACCTATTTCAGTCGATATCGATTATCATAACGTTACATTTTATTAAAAGAAGAGTGAGTCTCTTCTTTTTTTGTGCAAAAGCATCAAAGAAAAGTCATGAATAATAAAAATCGACAATATAATGAAATGAAGTAAAGTTTCATCGAATTAAAAAAATGAGGTGAAGAACATGATGAACTTTTTAAATAATATGAATTTATTGCCGAAAAATTTTATTGTGGCTAATATTGTCGAAGTGCTAAAAGAGGATCCTGATAATGGAGTAGAGAAATTATATGAAATGTCGGGAACTTTTATTACTGATTCTCAGATAAAGGCAATTATTGGACAAATTAAAGGCTATTATGATAGCCATCCTTCGATTAAGCGATATGTTAAAAATATGATATATAATACGAATAAAACGTGTTTAAATCACTTTTTACAAAATATTGCAGTTAAAGAACTATGGGAGGGGCTTTCTATCCGAGAACAAATGTCACAAAAATATTCAGTTAATGTCCCTCACTCGCTCGTTATCAATATTGGGATGAATTGTTCTTTAGCGTGTAAAGGGTGCTTATGTAAATCAGATCCGAGTTTAGCGATGCCTTTAGCAGAGATTGATCGACTAGTAGCTGAAGCACGAGAGCTTGGCATTCATATTATCGTTTTAACTGGCGGGGATCCATTGATGAACGATAGCTTATTTAAAGTGTATGAAAAATATGATGATATGGAATTTATCGTTCTAACAAATGGCGTTTTACTGAATGATCAACGTTGTCTTGCCTTATCTAAACTAGGAAATGTTTTGCCGTTAGTCACCTTAGAAGGTGGAGGAGATGAAATTAAGCAATATATAGAACCTTCAACTTATCAAGAGATTCTAGCTTCATTAGATCGGATGAAAGCACATGGCATCTTATTTGGGGTTATGACACCAACAAAACAGTCTAACCTGAAATTTGTCACCTCAGATGACTTTATTTTACCTTTAATTCGTAAAGGCTCTCGAATGAATTGGTATGTGACAACCTCTCACGGAGCACCATCTGAACAGTTTGGGGCTAATGAATTAAGTGAGCTTGAGGCACGAATTTCATTTATTCGTCAGACACGACCTTACGTGACTATTGTATTAGAAAGTGGAAATCCATTTATTTGTCGTTGTGTCGTGGGGCCATTACTATTTCATTATGATTTTAACGGGCAACATCATGTGTTATTTTTCCCACAACTTAGTGTGAAAAATAGCCAAAATCAACCGCTCATTCAAGTGTTAAGAAAGATTCAATCTTAACATCTAAATCGAGTGATTGAAAAGAGAGGATTCATAGCGTATAATCATCCCGTAGCGTGAGAGAGGATGGTTTTATATGGCTCAGTGGTTAATTTTCGGTTTGCTTGCAGCGGTTAGTGCCAGTTTTGTTACTATTTTTACGAAACTCGGGATTCACCATTTAACCCCTACGTTAGCAACCTCAGTTCGAGCGATGATTATGGCCGTCTTTTTAGTGATTGTTTCTGCAACCAAAGGGGACTTCGGACACTTAAAAGAGTTGGTGACCTACAAAAAAGATTTTGGTTTCTTAATTTTAGCAGGAATTTCAGGAGCTTTATCCTGGTTGTTTTTAAATATTGCTCTAAAGACAGGAAAGACGTGGCAGGTGGCACCGATTGATAAATTATCGGTTGTGATGACAGTCATCGTATCTATTTTAATTTTCCAAGAAGAAATAACACTTAAAGGAATCATCGGCGTTATTTTAATTGCGGCGGGGTCATTATTTGTTGCCTTAGCCTAAGCAAAAAAACAGTTCTAGATAGACTAGAACTGTTTTTTTGCTTACTTCCATTCATCAACGTTTGTTAAACCTTCGATGTCAGACGCTTTAAAGATAGGATTTTTAACTCCTTGTTTCTTTTGATCAGTATAATTTTTTAAGGCTTTAAATGCAAACTTACCTAATAGTAAGATTGCGATTAAGTTAACAATCGCCATAAATGACATAAATAAGTCAGCTAAATCCCAAACGATTGCGACTTTTGTCAATGAACCAAAGATAATCATTCCAACTACGATAATACGGTAAGCGACCAACCAGAATTTTTTTGCACTCATAAATTCGATATTTGACTCACCATAGTAGTAGTTCCCAATAATTGAACTGAATGCAAATAATAAAATACAGAAGGCAACAAAGTAGTTACCGATTACGCCAATTTGTGAGGTTAAAGCTGCTTGTGTTAACTGAATTCCTGTTAAGTCTGAATCCGCATAAATTCCTGATAATAAAATCACGAATGCTGTACAGCTACAAATTAAGATGGTATCTGTGAAGACTCCAAGCGTTTGAATTAAACCTTGTTGAACGGGATGGTTAACTTCTGCTGTAGCAGCTGCATTTGGGGCAGATCCCATCCCAGCTTCATTTGAGAATAACCCACGTTTAACCCCTTGAATGAACATGACCCCAAAAGCACCTGATGCGAATGAGCTGAAGTCAAAGGCATTAGAAACGATTAAACTGATCATTGCTGGAATTTTGGTGATATTTAACGCAATCACTAAGAGGGCTACTAACACATAAGCAACGGCTAACACTGGGACGATAATTTCAGAGACTTTAGCAATACGTTGAACTCCTCCAAAAATCACGGCAGCTGTTACAATGGCTAAGATAATTCCCATGAATAATTTATCCATACCAAATGCTGTTTGGAATGCTTCTGTAATCGTATTTGCTTGTACGGCATTAAAGACAAATCCAAAAGTGATTGTAATTAAAATTGAGAACAGTAACCCTAACCAGCGTTTGTTTAATCCTTTTTCAATATAATAAGCTGGTCCACCACGATAAGCTCCTGACGCATCTTTCACTTTATAAATTTGCGCTAATGTACTTTCGACAAAACTTGAAGCTCCACCAATTAACGCAATGATCCACATCCAGAATACTGAACCAGGCCCTCCAACAGCAATTGCTAAGGCAACTCCTGCAATATTTCCTGTTCCAACACGTGAGGCAGTACTAATACAAAAGGCTTGGAAAGATGAAACCTTTCCATCTTTTGATGATTTTCCAACGCCATCCCCTAATAGCTTAATCATCTCTTTTATCATTCTAAATTGTACAAATTGCGTTTTGAAAGTAAAATAGAACCCTGCGATTAATAATAAAATAATTAATAAGTATGTTCCGATGTACGTATTCCCAAAACTAATCAAATCGCTTAGGAATGCTAACATACGTTCTCCAATAAGTTGTAATTTTTCCATAATGAGCCTCCTTTGTCTGTTATGTCTACATCATTTTTTGACACTCCGAAGATAAGTATACCGTAAAATGTAGAATAATGGAATAAAAGTGAAGTTAAATGAAAAAAATAGAAAATTAAAAAAGACCTCTAGAAAAAAGTTCTAAAGGTCTTTCATCATTAGCATTTAAATGGTTCGAATCCCGTAATAATTAACGTTGCCCAATCAGAATTATCTGTTGTTTGCCAATTGAATTTAACGTTTAATTTTTTTAACCAGGCATTTAATCCTGTGGCTGTTTTTCCATCTGTAGCCGCTTGACGACCGAATGTTTCTTTAATGTACTCTAATAATTCTTTTTGTTGTGTAGCATCTAATTCAACTTCAACTAATGATTCCATGTGATCACGTACGATGGCATAAGACGCTTTATCATCACGATATAAATCATTAACTAATAATTGACGTTCGCGATTTAACTCTAAAATCACTTGTTTAATTTCTTCATGGTTATTTAAATATTTCTTAGCAATGTTCATCGCTTGAATTTCTTGATCGATTTTTACAATACGCTTTTCAATAGCTGAACTCTTCATAATCTCACTTCGCATTTCTAATAGTTTTTCTTAGCTTTTGCATTATATCATTCATTATGAGTCGTCGCAATCATTATTTTACAAAATATGCAATTCCTATACTACCAGGGCCTACATGACAACCAATGACCGGTCCAATGGATTGAATCTGAATTGGCGTATTTAGTTCAGATTCAATTTGTTTGGCCAATTCTAGACCTTCATCTTCACAACTAATATGATGCACGAAAAGACCTCCTAGTTCATGACCATCAAGGTCTTCTTTTAATTTGTTAATCATGCTTAGAATAGCTTTTTTCTTCGTTCTCACTTTTGTAAATACTGTCGTTTCACCATTTTCAACGGTTAAGATTGGTTTGATTTGAAATAGATTTCCAAGTAGAGCGGAAGCCCCTCCAATTCGGCCACCTTTCTTTAGATAATCTAGGGTGTGTGGTGTGAATAAAAAACGACTGTTATGTTGCACGGTGTGAATAAGCGATAAGATTTCTTCTAAAGATGAGCCTGATTGGGCTGCTTTAGCAGCTTCCATCACGATTAGCCCCATTTGCATACAGTTCGTTAACGAATCAAAAAGTTCAATTTTTGCATCTGGATTTGTTTCGAGGATTAAATTTTTAATCAAATGTGCACTTGAATACGTTCCACTCATTTTAGAGGAAAGAAAAATTCCGAGTACCTCATGTCCTTCGTTCGTTAATTGCTCAAAGGCAGCTAACATTTCATCTGGACTTGGCTGAGAAGAGGTTGGAATGGCTGAAAGGTGAGGGAGTTCCTGATAAAACTCATCTAGATTTATTTCTACTTCTCGTTTTGAGGAGGTATCCGTGATAATATTAAGAGAAATAATGGTGATATCGAGTTTTTGACGAATAGATTCAGGAATGTATGATGTACTATCGGTAATAATTTTAACAGACATATGAGGCCTCCAATCATGTTTGTGTTAAATAGGATTTATTGATAAGGTTAATTATATCCGATGTAATCTGAAAAAATAAGGTTTTTCACAAATTTCCCATTAATTTTTTGAATATAGCAGAAATGAATCGAATTAAAGCTGTGAAATAGGAGTGAAAGAAATGAATATTTATATTGATGCCGATGGATGTCCTGTCGTGAAGGAAACTATTAACGTCGCGAAACAATTTGAAATTCCAGTGATTATTATTTGTGATGCTGCTCATTATTTTATGCATGAGGGAGTTCAGACGATTACAGTCATGCCAGGCTCAGACGCGGTGGATTATGAAATTATTAATCGATTACAACCGGGTGATTTAGTCATTACACAAGATTATGGCTTAGGTGCGCTTGTATTGGCCAAAAAAGGTTATGCGATGAATCAAAATGGCCGTACATATGAGGATCATAATATTGATCAGCTATTATTTACCCGTCATCTTTCGTCCAAGTTACGTCAATCTGGTCAGCGTTTAAAAGGACCAAAGAAACGAACGAGAGAAGATACGCAACAATTTATCTTAGCTTTAAGCAATTTTCTTAAATCAACACAAGAAGGGCAGTCACATTAGCCCTCTTACCAAAAGGCGAAATTTAAGGTATAATAGGAAAGCTTATGTTTTTTCATGGATCATGATAAAATCACGCAAAGGAAGGAAAAAGCTCATCTTTTGAGATTGGATACGAAGAGGTGAGGGATTGGAGGTTTGTTCATGATTGCTTGGATGATTGCGTTATCACTTATGGTGATACAAGTTCTTAACTTATGTACGATTTTAGTTATGATTTTTCGTCGAAGAGATGAACCGATTTATATTATTGCATGGACAATGATTATGACGTTTATTCCGTTTATCGGTTTCTTATTGTACCTTTTATTTGGACATGGACCGATTATTAAAGAAAAACGAACATTTTTAGATGCCATAGAAGAACACTACTATCAACAAGCCGTTGATTCACAACTTGAAATGATGGATTCGGTGTCAACAATACCATCATCCTATATGTCTTTAATAAAATTTAACTTAAATTATAATCGTAGCATTTTAACGCGCCATAATACGCTAGAGTATTTTAGCGATGCGAATGATAAATATGAACGTTTACTATCCGATATTGAACAGGCGCAGGATACGATTAACGTCCTGTATTTTATTATTCGTGGTGATGAAAGTGGAAAAGCTTTAATTAAGACTTTAGCTAAAAAAGCTCGTGAAGGTGTTAAAGTTCGCTTAGTTTATGATGATGGAGGAAGTTTTATGACGCCTTCATCAGTTTTTAAACCTTTAAAGGAGGCTGGAGGAACTGTTGTCAAACATTATCCCGCTAAATTTAAGATCTTTACATTAAATTGGAATTATCGAAATCATCGGAAAATTGTCGTGATTGATGGGACCATTGCCTATTTAGGAGGAATGAATATTGGTGATGAATATTTATCGAAAAATCCTAAATTTACGCCTTGGCGTGATGCGCATCTGCGAGTCACAGGGGGAGTCGTCCAATTGTTACAGCTACGCTTTTTTAAAGATTATGCGGCTGTCATTGAAGATGTCTCTGATTTAAATGAGGTGGAATCAAATATTGAGCGTTATTTCCGCTCCGTTTCATTGGATGAAGATGAGACATTTATGCAACTGGTTTGTGATGGTCCTGACCAAAAAACAGATCATATGCGTGCTGCCTATATTAAATTAATTATGACGGCAAAAAAAAGTATCTGGATTCAATCACCTTATTTTATTCCAGATAGTGAATTTTTACATGTTTTAAAAATAGCTGCCCATTCAGGAATTGATGTTAAAATTATGATTCCCGTCATTCCGGATAATCATTTTGTTCATCGAACGACAACATCGTATATCAAAGAGTTACTCGAAGCGGGAATTGAGGTATACTTTTACGAAGGATTCTTACATTCGAAAATTATTATCATTGATCAAGAAATGGCAACGGTGGGGTCAGTTAATATGGACGTTCGTAGTTTTAGTATTAATTTTGAATTAGCTGCTTTTATTTATAACGATACGATGGCTAAACAATTAGTGGAGCAGTTTAAATTTGATCAAAAAGATTGTCGTCGCTTAGACTTTGAATACGAACAAAGTAAATCATGGTTTATGAAAGCAGAAGAATCTGTTTATCGACTACTTTCAATGTTAATGTAAGAGAGAAAAAAAAGGAGATAAAAAATGAAACATAAATTAGGTATGCGTACGATTAAAACGGCAATTGGTGCGACCATTGCAATTTTAATGGCCCAGTCATTAGGGTTAAAATACGCCTTATCAGCAGGGATTATTACCGTCTTAAGTGTTCAAAATACCAAGAAAAAATCGTTAGAAATTGCTCTTTTACGATTAAATTCGACGCTGCTTGCGTTAGGAATTAGTTGTATTTTATTTTTGTTATTAGGGTTTCATCCAGTTGCCTTTGGTATCTACTTATTAATTTTTATTCCAATAGCTGCTCATTTTAAATTAAGCGATGGGATTGTTGTGAGTTCGGTTTTAGTCACCCATTTACTAGGTGAGGGGTATGTTAATTTGTCGCTCTTAATCAATGAATTGATGCTGATGCTCATTGGAGCAGGAATCGCCTTAATTTTTAACTTATATATGCCAAAAATGATACATCAAATTAAGAAGGATCAAGATGACATTGAGGAACACTTACGTACTGTTTTATTTTGTTTAGCAAATACGACGAGAAGTCAATCGGTGTCAATTGACGAAGAAGCTTTATTTTTATCATTAGCGAATCGTTTAGAAATAGCACGGCTTCGTGCAGAACAAAATCGTCAAAATTACTTATTTGATGAGATGACGTATTACGCACAGTATATGGAGATGCGCACGATGCAATATCACGTCTTAACGAATATGCGACAAACGCTTGGAAAAGTAGTCATGACACTTGAACAGTCAATCATGCTAGCTGATTTAACTGAACATATAGCAATGAGTTTACATGAATTCAATACAGCTGATGACTTGATTAAAAAGACAAAAGCAGTCTTAACGAGTTGTCGAAATCAAGAGTTACCAAAAACTCGTGAAGAGTTTGAAAATCGTGCGATGCTATTTCAATATTTGAATGATGTGATGCATTTGCTTGAAATTAAGCGCCAATTTATTGCGAATTTAACAGATGAACAAGTTCGAAAATTTAATCCGTATGCGCTTGAAGAAGCTATCAATTAAAAAAGATGACGCCAAGGTCATCTTTTTTAATTTGAAGCAGCAGAAATAAACTTTCCATGGCTCACTTTCATTTCTTCAAATTGAATCTTAAATTTCTTTTGATATTTTTTTAACGTACTTAAATCTTTATCTGTTACGATACAAATTGACTTACCTGAGGCGTTTCCTCGAGCTGTACGTCCAGCACGATGTAAATATTCATTTGGATTTGATGGACAATCTAAATGAATGATATGGGTCACTTCAGGAATATCTAGACCACGAGCCGTTAAATCTGATGAAATTAATAATTTAATTTTTCCGCTACGGAAGGCATCTAAGGCGCGTTTGCGTTCTTCTTTCTTAATGTTTCCACGCATCATAAATGTTTCTTTTTGGTGATAATTTAATTTTTCTGCAATTTCTTGCATTGAATCATTTTGATTAACAAAGATTAAAGCACGTTGTGGTTCTTCAGCGACAATTAATTTACGTAGTAATTCAAATTTATCACGTCGATCACCTTTTAAGTAGAAGTGCTCAATATTAGGATTCATTTCTACTGTCTCAGCTGTTTTTAAAACCACCGGCTCTTTCATCAATGATTTGGCTAATTCTAAAGTATTATCACTAATTGAAGCAGAGAATAGACATAATTGTCGATCGCGTAATGTTGTTTTAATGATATCTTGAATCGTTTTCGTATTCGTATTATCTAATAAGCTGTCCGCTTCATCTAAGACAATTGTTTTAATCGTATGGGCTGTAATTTTTTTCTTTTTGATTAATTCAAGAATACGTCCTGCTGAACCCACGATGAAGTGAGGTTTTTCTTTAAGCTTTTTAATTTGTTTTTCAATGTTTGCTCCCCCAATAATTGTCGTTGATGTGACAGGTTCACCTGAATTAGCAGCTAGTAATTTAATTTGAGCATCAATTTGCATGACTAATTCGTGAGTGGGAGCTAAAATTAAAACTTGCATTTCACGTTTACTACTATCAATCAGTTGGAAAAGTGGCGTCACAAAAGCTAATGTTTTCCCACTTCCTGTATGTGATTGTGCAATCACATCTTGACGTGATAAAATAACGGGAATGGCTTCCGCTTGAATTGTTGTCGGTGTTGTAATGTTTTGTTTGGCTAAACCTTCAATTAATGAAGGATTTAGATTAAGAGTTTCAAATGATAAAGACATAGTCATCCTCCTTTTATCGTGTCATTTGACGGTTGGCTTAAAAAGGTTGGCTCGTCTTATTTATCGAATAATCCGCCACCTTTATGTTGTTTAATGCGTTTACGTGCTTCACCAATTTGTTTGTCAGGGCGTTTTAATTTATCTTGTTGTTTCGTTTTTTGACGTTTTTCTTCAATGATTTTTTTCATTAAATCCATATTTGTTGCCATAATTTGTTCTCCTACACATAAAATAATGATGTTAAAATTTTATTAACTCTCTTATTTTATAATATTTAAGACGTTTTATCTATTCTTCATGATCGATTTGTCGAAAAAAGTAAAGGTAATTTCAAGAATGCGAGGTATTTTTAATGAAAATTGGTTGTTTAGAAATTAAATTAGGTGCACCTTGGGTCCATAGTTTAAAGGAAAAGCAAATGATTGTAAGAAGTTTAGTGGCTAAAATTCGAAATACGTTTAATGTGTCGGTTCATGAAATCGATGATCATGATGTTCATCAACAGATTGTTTTAGGCATTACGACCGGTTCGAATTCAACAGCACAGCTTCAATCTGTTTTGGATCAGGTCATTAATTTTATTGAATCAAATTATGAGGTAAGTATCGATGAAATACAAATTGATATTTTATAATGTAGAATAACGGTAGAATTTTGGCACCTTAAATTGTAAACTTTAGTATAAGATAGTATAATTTGTTGTATTATGTTGTACTAAAGGAAGTGCTGTATGAATCGAATGAATAACCTCTCGCTCTCTTTTTTTAAGGGATTATTGTTTGTTGGAATGGCTTATCTTTTGATTAAAGTCATTGATCATTATGAAGTTTTATTTAATGGCATCAATGGAATGCTGGCAACCATTTGGCCCTTTTTGCTTGCCTTTGTTTTGGCTTATGCTTTTAATCCCATCATTGTGTTTTTAGAAAAAAAGTTTAAGTGTCAGCGAACAGTAAGTATTGCAGTAACGTATATTGGTTTATTACTTTTTTGCTATCTGGGTGCGAGTTTTTTATTTCCAGTTATCTATCAAAGTTCAAAAGATTTAGTTTCACAAATTCCTGGCTTTGCCAGTGAGATTCAGATTTGGCTAACCAACTGGACAAGTCAGTTTAAACAGATAGATGTTAGTGATTTAGCTGCAATTCAGGATCAAATCTTAAGAATTATTCCGAAATTAACGGATGTTTTAACGAACTCCTTAACATCTGTTATTGGGGTGATGTATCATGCGCTCATGGGGACAAGTAACGTTTTATTAGCATTTATTATTAGTATTTATGTGTTACTTGAGAAAGAAAAGTTTAGTTCAATCACAAGAAAATTAGTTAGTATTATCTGTCGACCTAAGCTAGCGACGCATGTTTTTCATATGGCTTACTTATTTCATTCAAATATTGGTAAGTATCTAATAGGGAAATCCATTGATTCTTTATTTGTTGGGATTTGTGCGGTGGTTGGTTTATCTTTAATGGGAGCCAAATATGCGTTGTTACTCGGTGTTATTTTTGGAATTACGAATATGATTCCTTTTATTGGACCTATTTTCGGGACATTGATTGCGGTTGGAATTAACTTTTTTTATAGTCCCTTCGTGGCTTTAATGATCCTCGTCTTTTTGTTAATTGTTCAACAGGTAGAAACTTTAATTATTGACCCTAAAGTTGTCGGACAAAAGATGGGGCTTAACCCCTTTCTTACGCTATTAGCTGTGACAATCGGTGGAAAATTTATGGGAATGATCGGAATGATTTTAGGTGTACCCATCATGGGAGTGATTAAGCTTTATTTTACTCAATTTATTGATCAAGAGTATGAGAAGTTATATCTGTCCCCTCAAAAACAAAAAGAGGAATCGCTTGAAGAAGCAGTATAAATTTCTGCTTCTTTGATGATTCCTTCAGAGAATACGCGTAGTAGGTTAAACGCATAACTTTTAGTAACTGATGACTAGTCTAGAAGTTATGCGTTTTTAATAAACAAAAACAATATAATTATATAATAAAAAATTTAGATAATTCTCTAATAGTGTTGGGATTCAATTAATTAGAAAATGAAGAAGATATGAAGCACTAATGATTTTTAGAGGTAAGGACAATAGGCAAATAGTCGTTAGAAATGATCAACTATGTCATTGAGTCACTAGTCTTCTGATGATTAAGGATGAAAGAGGCTTCGATTTTTCTGTATTTAAAGTGAAAAAAAGCGATAGACCCATTGAATGTCTATCGCTTTTTTAACTTTAAGATGTAACAGAGGCGAATGATTTAACCTAAAATACCTGCTTTACGTCGTTTACTTTTTCCTTTTTGTCCTTTGACCATTTCACGACTTGGTAATAATTGTGCCTTTTGATTGGCTGTCGCTTGTTTTTTTTGTTCTAATAATGCTTTAATTGATTGTTTGGTTTGACTCATCATAGATGCTCCTTTCTAACACATTTTATCTTCATTCTATCGAAAAATGATGTTTTTGACTAGTCTTCTTCATAAAAAAGACTTGATTCTTTCAAGAAAATTAGATATAATGTAATGGATATTGTAAAAAATAGATATTTTACTATAAGTGTTGAACCCCCACTTTGAACAAACTTCAAATTGGGGGTTTTTGTATGCAATTTTTAAGAAAATCAGTATGTTAGAAAGAGGGATTTTATGACAGAAAATAAACGATTTTATAAGCGATTGTTAATTCTAACGTTACCAATCGTCATTCAAAACTTAATTACAACCTCATTAAATATGTTAGATACCTTAATGATTGGTAATCTTGGTGAGGTCCAGTTAGCTGCTGTTGGAGTTGCCAATCAATTTTATTTCTTATATAGTTTACTTGTGATGGGAATAGGTGCCGGGTGTTCCATTTTAATTGCCCAATTATGGGGGAAAAAAGATGAAGAGAAAATACATTCGGTTCTAAAACTTGGTTTAATCGGAGCCATTGGCTTTGCACTTGTTTTTATGATAATTGGCTTCTTTGCTTCAGAGACGATTATTGGATTATTTAATTCAGATACGGAGGTTATTCGTCTAGGAAGTGACTACTTACGTATTTCTATTTTTAGTTATTTTGTCTCAGCCTTGTCGTTTGTTTACGCCGGGGCGTTACGAAGTATTGGAAATAGTGCTTTACCCATGTGGGGGAGTTTAGTTGGGTTAGTGATTAATGGTGTCTTAAATGCTATTTTAATTTTTGGTTTATTAGGGGCTCCTGCCTTAGGTGTTTCTGGAGCGGCGATTGCAACATTAATTGCACGTATTGTTGAATGTTTAATTATTTTAACGGTCGTTACGTTAAAAGTTAAGCCGCTTCGTTTGTCATCTAAAGATTTTAAACACATTGAAATACCGATGGTGAAACTTCTTTATCAAACAGCTTTACCAGTTGTTTTAAATGAAGCTTGCTGGGGGCTGGCGAATATTACCTACACGATGATTTATGGTCATATTGGAGTGAATGCTATTGCCACGACGCAAATTACATCAACGATCATCAACTTATTTACCATTGTCATCTTTGGAATGGCACATGCCTCAGTCGTTATCATTGGGAATGAAATTGGAGCTAATCGTGAGGAAGAAGGAATTACCTATGCGAAAAAAATTATTCGTTTAGCTGTGGTGGTTGGAATTATTATGGCGATTACTTTAGCCGTGTTAGCTCCGTTCATTGTTCAAGTGTATAATGTGTCTGAAATGGTTCGTAACGATGCGATGAAGATTCTAATGATTTATGCTATTTTTATGTTACCGCGTGTTTATAACGGGGTTCAAATCGTCGGAATTTTACGCGGAGGGGGCGATGCTAAGTATGGTTCGATTGCTCAAGGATTATCGATGTGGCTAGTCGGAATTCCACTTGCTTTCATTGCAGCCTATGTGTTTAAATGGTCCATTTCTTCAGTAATTTTTTTATCGACATTTGAAGAAGTCTTACGTTTCTTTATTTTACGACGTCGTTTTAAATCAAATAAATGGATTAATAATATGGTTAAAGATATGGCTTAAAAACGTATTATTACAAAAATAGCTTGTCAGAGACACAATTTCCCGTTATAATAGTAAAAAATAGCAAAGATAACGAGAAGAAAGAGTAAATTTAGACGAACTTTTTAGAGAGCTGATGAGGGTGGAAATTCAGTAAGGATCGTTAAATTGAAGCAGTCTTTGAATCGCGCACTGAGAAATAAGAGAACTCTTAATGTAGGTGTAGCCGTTAACTCACGTTACGAGTTTCGAGTGGGTCAGATCACTATGATGTGGCTTATGAGGGTGGTACCGCGAAGCTAAACCTTCGTCCCTTTTGGGATGAAGGTTTTTTTTATGTGCGCCCGGC
>NZ_JAMQUU010000046.1:0-17373 GCF_025594975.1 Turicibacter sp. T129
AACTGGTAGACGCACAGGACTTAAAATCCTGCGGGTGGTGACACCCGTGCCGGTTCGATTCCGGCCCTAGGCACCAATTTTATTATAATGAGTAAATAACTCTTTTTTTTATGTCATAAATGAAGTTTGCTTATATATGATATAAAGTAAGGTACCATACGTATTAGATATAAAAATATAAAGAAATTTATTATTGCAATTTTATTTATGTTGATATATAATAATTTATGTATCAAAATGATACATTTTGCCGGAATAGCTCAATTGGTAGAGCAACTGACTTGTAATCAGTAGGTTGCGGGTTCAAGTCCTGCTTCCGGCACCAGATAAATAGGGGTGTAGTTTAACGGTAGAACAGCGGTCTCCAAAACCGTTAGTGTGGGTTCGATTCCTGCCACCCCTGCCAACGAGTTTAAATGGCGATTGTGGCGAAGTGGTTAACGCATCGGATTGTGGCTCCGACACTCGTGGGTTCGATTCCCATCAGTCGCCCCATTAATAATAAGCGGGTGTAGTTTAATGGTAGAACTTCAGCCTTCCAAGCTGACTGTGAGAGTTCGATTCTCTTCACCCGCTCCATACAAGGCGCCATAGCCAAGTGGTAAGGCATGGGACTGCAACTCCCTGATCATCGGTTCAAATCCGATTGGCGCCTCCAAATAATTTAATGAATGATGTGCCTGGGTGGCGGAACTGGTAGACGCACAGGACTTAAAATCCTGCGGGTGGTGACACCCGTGCCGGTTCGATTCCGGCCCTAGGCACCAATTTTGTTATAATGAGTAGTAATACTCTTTTTTTATTTCTAGTATCCAAAGGATACTTTTTTTATTAGATTAATGTGATAACGATTACATATGGTTGTGTTTTCTAATACTTGATATAATATTCCTGCAGATTAGGGAAGATAGTGTAATATTTTATACTTTACTTGGAAACTCTGTTATAATTCTTAGTTGATGGACTAGATTATAATAAAAATTCTAGTAGGTATATTTTGTTGTACGAGGATTTTGAGATTATAGGATGGGTGTGTGTGATATGAAAAGGTTAAAGTTGATGTTAGAGACGACGTATTCAATTGATGCAGTATTTGCTCTAAGAAAAACACCGATTTTAATTAGTTTGTTATTTTTAATTATTTTATCTTTTATGCAGATGACGCCATTTGCATTTATTTTAATTGGTGATGCGCCGTATCGTTGGGACCAAAAGATTTGGCAGTTAACAGAAACGGATCAAGATCGTTTTGTGGATTCTCTTCCAGTGGGATGTGGTGTGCAAAGTGGTACGTTGACATGTTCTGAATTTGCTGAGATTAATTTGAGTAATGGGGTTAAGGTGTTATTTAACGGAGATGTAAATGAAGTAAATAATGGTGTTGTTTTCAATCAAGATCATCTAGTTTTTGTTGAACAAGATAGACAATATGAAGTTGGTTATTCTTATTTTGAAGGAGTAAATTTTGATGATGCGAGTTATGAGGATGTTTTTGGTCGTGTAGCTTCTTCAATTAAGCCAATGTTTGTTGTGCCATTTGTGTTAGGGGCTTATCAGACAGGTGTATTATCAACGTTTGTCTTTACGTTCGTAGTGGCTGCTTTATCGATGTTATTGAAGTTTGGGCATACGAGTTTCTTATCATATAAGGAAGTTTTAAATATTGTGATTTATTCATCAACATTCCCATGTGTGATGGCTTTAGTTGTAGGAATGTTCAATGTAGGTTTGACAATGCTCATTTATAATATTGGTGCACCACTTGTAGCTTACTTTGTCTATAGACGTAGAGTCATTCCATATTTAGTCGGAAATCAAGAACAAGGCAACTAGCCTTGTTTTTTTTATGAAAAAAACGCATATGTGTAACCACTTACACACTTTATTTTACTATAATTGCCATGTATTATATATGTATAGCACTTTGAAAGCGATTTAATTATTGTGAGGGGAAGAGTTTTCATAAGGTGCGACTTATAAATCAAGAAATAGGCAGGTGGAGAAAATGAAAAAACCAAAATTGGCAGCAGTATTATCTACTATTGTATGGGGGGCAGGTCAAGCCTATAATAAGCAATGGTTAAAAGGTGCGTTCTTCTTTGTATTCCAAGTGTTACTCATTGGAATTGAATTGGTATCAGGAAATTATTTTTCAGGTACATTTTCATTTCGTGAGGCTGGATTCTTTGTAAAAGGAATTTGGGGGGCAATCACGTTAGGAACTCAATCTTCGATGTTAACCGAGAATGGGTTAACACCAGGCGATCATTCAATTATTCTTTTAATTGAAGGGATTATTGCTATTTTGATTTTATGTGTATTCGGTATTATTTGGTATATCAATATTAAAGATGCGTATAAAACGGCTAATCAATTTAATGAAACAGGTGAAGTGCTTGGTAGTCGAGAATGGTTTGCGCATACATGGGAACATGCGTTTGAGTATATTGTTATTATTCCATCAAGTTTAATGTTAATTTTGTTCTCATTTATGCCAATTATTTTCGCCTTCTTAGTTGGGTTTACAAATTATAACAAGTCACATTTACCGCCATCAAATTTAGTGAATTGGGTTGGATTGGATAACTTCTTATATTTATTTTCAATGGGTGGAGAAGTTGGTTCATCTAATCAATGGTTTACAACATTCTGGAATGTATTCTTGTGGACAGTTATTTTTGCGATTATTTCAACAGCTGCTCCTTTCTTCTTAGGATTGTTCCAAGCGGTTATTTTAAATAATAAACGTGTCATTTGTAAAAAGGCATGGCGTAGTATTTTAATTTTACCTTGGGCTTTACCAGCAATGATTTCACAGTTAAACTTCCAACAGTTATTTAATGGTCAGTTCGGACCACTTAATAAGTATTTACTTCAAGCAGGTATTATTGATTCACCAATTTATTGGTTAACTGATTCAACAAACCCTTGGATTCCACGCTTAACAATTTTAGGAATTGGATTATGGCTTGGATTCCCATATTTTATGGCCTTAATGTCAGGGATTATGACTTCAATTTCTAAAGATATTTATGAAGCTGCAGAGGTAGATGGAGCAACTGAAGGTCAACAGTTCTGGAAGATTACATTACCATTAGTTTTATCAGCAACTGCACCATTACTTGTTATGTCATTTGCAAGTAACTTTAATAACTTTGGTTTAATTTACTTCTTAACAGAGGGAGGACCAGTTAATCCAAACTTTATTTATGCTGGACATACAGATATTTTAATTTCATGGATTTATAAGTTAACGATGAATGATAAGATGTACAATATGGCATCAGTTCTTTCAATTCTGATTTTCTTAATTCTTGGTTCAATCTCTGCCATCAACTTTACGAGAACGGCAGCATTTAAGGAGGAGTAATTTATGGAAGCGGCTAAATCGTTAAAAGTAAATAGCGTGAAGAATAAGTCGAAAACCTCTTCTACAAAAAATACGATAAGTAAAGTAAAAGAGATTACATATACGATTTTGATTTATGCTGAGTTAATCTTTATGTGTTTTATTGTATTGTTCCCTGTAGTATGGATTGTTGGATCATCATTTAATGAAGGAACTTCTTTAGCAGGGGCAACACCAATTCCTGCTAATCCAACAATTGCTCACTATATGGAGTTATTTGAAAAAACAAACTTTGCTAAGTGGTATTTGAATACGTTAAAAATTGCTGTTATTAATATGCTTTTCTCTGTATTTTTATCGACAACGATGGGGTATATCTTTGCTCGTTTCCGTTTCAAAGGGAAAAAGCCAGCATTAATTAGTATTTTAGTGCTTCAAATGTTCCCAAGTTTCATGGGGATGACGGCATTATATATCTTGTTCTTAACGTTCAATTTATTAGATAATCACTGGGCTTTAATTTTGTGCTACTCTGCTGGACAAATTCCGTATAATACGTGGTTGATTAAAGGGTATATGAATTCAATTCCTAAAGAATTAGATGAATCAGCGATGCTTGATGGAGCGACGAAGGGTCAAATCTTCTTCAAGATTATGTTCCCGTTAATCCAACCAATTGTGTCGTTCGTAGCTGTTACAACTTTCATGACGCCTTGGATGGACTTTATCTTCCCACGTTTAATTATCTCATCAAATCATAAGTTAACATTAGCTGTTGGTTTGTATGATATGATTAGTGGTAACAGTCAAAATAACTTTACGATGTTCGCAGCGGGTTGTGTACTTGTAGCGGTTCCTATTACATTAGTTTATATTAGCATGCAAAAATTCTTAATTGAAGGTATGACGGCAGGGGCAAATAAAGGATAAAATTTTGGACACCTTAGGGTGTCCTTTTTGTTTAGATAAAACAGTTTAGGCTATAATATAAGTGTTTTTGGTTGAGTTTTTGGTGATTTCTTAGTAGAGTAGAGGGTAGGTGATCATCATGAAGAAAGAAAAGCAAAAACAAGGAGTTATTGATAAACAGGATTTAACGATAATTGAGAATAGTGAAGCATATGAGTTAAAGGAAAAATTAATTGAATATAGTAAAGAAGTTGGAATTGATGTTATTGGATTTAGTGACGTCAAGCCATTTTTATTTTTAGAGACTGAGCTTAAGCGACGTGAAGAGTTAGGGTGGTCTTCAGGATTAACAAAAGGGTCGATTGAGGAACGTACGAATCCTTTATTATCAATGGAAAATGCGAAGTCATTTGTATCAATTGGTGTTTCCTATCCACGACAGACAGAATTGCCAAAGCAGGATAAGGAAGATCCTTTTGTTCAATTTTGTCGTTCATCATGGGGGATGGACTACCATGACATTGTAGGTAAGAAGTTACAATTACTTGAAGATTGGTTAAAGGAGCATATCTCTGGTATAGAAGTCATTGGCAGTGTTGATACAGGTGTATTTAATGATCGTGCAGTTGCACTACGAAGTGGAATTGGATTTAGTGGAAAGAATAGTTCTATTATCAATGAGACGTTTGGAAGTTATATTTATTTAGGTGAGTTATTGGTAAATTATGAATTTCCACCGGATACACCGATTGAGCGTCTGTGTGGAACGTGCGATCGATGTGTTCGTGCTTGTCCTACGAAGGCTATTCAACCAGATGGGAGTCTGAATGAAAAACGTTGTTTATCGTATGTGACGCAATCGAAGGAATATTTAGCACCTGAGCTTTACGAGAAGATTAGTAAGAATGTTTATGGTTGTGATATTTGCCAGGAAGTGTGTCCATTCAATCGTGAAGTAGATTTTCATCTACATGCTGAGATGGAACCAACTGGTGCAGAGTTTCCAAAGATCAGTGAATTGTTAACGATGACGAATAAGGAGTTTAAATCAAAGTATGGTCATTTAGCAGGATCTTGGCGTGGAGTGTCTGTTCTTAAACGTAATGCCATGTTTAATGCTGGTTTTTATAAGTATAAAGCTGCTTTACCTGAGATAGCAAAGATACGTGATGGACAAGGTCCTGATTGGTTAAAAGAAGCGGCTAAACAAGCCTATGAGCGATTAGACAACAAATAAGATTGTTGCAAAAAATAAAGAATTTTGTGGTAAAATAAAAAGGCAATGGCAAATGTTTATTAACGAACAATAATCTAAGATGATTTTAAGCCATGCCAAGTAGAGTGATAATCATAGCACATAAAGTTTTGGTGTTAGTTTTAATTCATTGTTAAACAGTTGAGGTGACAATTATGGCAATTCATTTAGTTCAATATAATCCAGAGATTCCTCAAAATACGGGGAATATTATGCGTACTTGTGCAGCGACGGATATTAAATTACATTTAATTAAACCAATGGGATTCTCATTAGATGAGAAAAGTATTAAACGTTCAGGTGCGAACTATGTTAATGAAGTAGACTACACTGTCTATGAGAATTGGGAAGAGTTTGTTGAGAAGAATAAAGGTGGAAAGTTCTGCTTCTGTACTCGTTATGGACAAAAGAATCATGCTGAAATGGATTTCTCAAATCTTGAAGAAGATTATTATATTGTTTTAGGAGCAGAAAGTAGCGGGATTCCAAAAGAGATTTTACGTCCTTATTTCGAGAACTGCTTTCGTGTTCCAATGACGAATAAAGTTCGCTCATTAAACGTATCGAATGTAGCAGCTATTTTAGCTTATGAAGCATTACGTCAACAAGAATTTTTAGATTTATGGACAGTCGAACCATTCAAAGGTGCAGACTGGGTTTTACGTGACGATGAATAATAAAAAAGTGTTGCGAAAGCAACGCTTTTTTATTTGCAACTGTTAGTTGCGGAGATTCAAGGTTAAATGGGTAGTGTTTTTTTAGGAGTCATTTAAAATAGGATTATGAGTTGAAGAGAGGATGATTTCATGTTATTAGGTGAGAAGTTAAAGAAGTTACGAAAGGCTAGAGGTTTATCTCAAGAACAGTTAGCGGATCGATTGAACGTTTCAAGGCAGGCGATTTCAAAGTGGGAATTAGGAGAATCAACCCCTGATACGGATAATTTAGTAGCTTTGAGTGATTATTATGGTGTGTCATTGGATTACTTATTACGTGATCAAGAAGTACCTGAAGTTTCTGAAAAAGTGATGATGAGAGAAGTACAACCACTTATCAGTTCAGGCTGTTTGAAGAAGGGTGTAGTAGGAATCGTTATTTTTGTCGTGGTATGGTTTATATTAGTTCACTTACTTTATAGTGTTATGTTTATCGATCCGATGCAATAATTTCCGAGGAAATTTGGTGAATACTAGATAGAAAAGACTTCATGATTTAGAGTCATTAAGGTTTAGAAAAAGCACTCCAGATGAGTGCTTTTTTAATTATAAATTAGAATGTTGGTAGGTTGGATAGGTTGTTGTCTTTTTCTCCATCCACGATTCCACGGATGTAAGTTCCGCCACCTTTACCTTTGAAGGTTTGGGCATTGGAGATAAGTCCTTGTTCACAAAGTTCTTTAGCTGTTTCGTAGTCATATTCTTTTCCTGTGTTTGATTTAAAGGCGATAAGGTCGCCGTCGCTATTACGACGGACGGCAACGAATTGTTCTTTTTCCATATTAATGGCCTCCTTTATAGTAATAGTCTTTCCTTTTTTCTTTAAAAAATCGCATTTATTTAGGAAAGGTGTTATAATTAGTTAGCGATTTCATTTTTTGAGGGGAAATCGTAAAGGAAGTTATGATGAAAGGTAAGGAGATAGCATGGTGAAATTAAAGAATGATCGGTTAGAAATCGACATTGCTAATCATGGAGCAGAAGTTAAGCGTGTTTATCATTTAGATTATGAACTGGATTATTTATGGAATTCGAATCCAGAGTTTTGGGCTAGGTCTTCACCGGTGTTGTTCCCTGTTGTTGGCCGTCTCGCAGAAGATACGTATTTATTAAATGGAAAACGATATTCATTGATGCAACATGGATTTGCTGGAGATGAGTGGTTTGATGTGTTGTGTCGAACGGATACAAAAGTTTGGTTTGAGTTAAGGTCAAATGCGAAGACGTTGGAATATTATCCCTATGAATTTAGCTTGAAAATCGGGTATGAATTGTTCGATGAAACGTTAGCTGTTAAATGGGAAGTCACGAATTTAAGTGAGGAGGTCATGCCATTTTCAATCGGAGCTCATCCGGCACTTAGTACAAGGCTACAAGCGGATGATCAATTTGGTGATTATTATTTATATTTTGAGTCATCTAATGGAGTTGAAACGTATAGATTTGATTCAAAGACAAATCTGATCGTAGATGAAAAGATTACAATTATTGATAAATTAAAATTTTTACCGTTAAATAAAGAATTATTTGAAGAGTTTCCGACCTTAGTTGTAGAAGGAGAGTCTGCGATTGCTTTAAAATCGTATAATCATGATCGTGAAGTTGAAATCCGTTTTAATGGTTTTCCTTATGTAGGTATTTGGTCACCGATTAATCAAGAAGGACATATTGCAGATTTTATTTGTTTAGAACCTTGGTACGGAATGGCCGATACAGTGAATGAGCCACAAGAATTATCAAGTAAAAAAGGCATTCAATTATTACAATCAGGTGAAACGTTTGAGGCAATGTATACAATGACATTTAAGTAAAATATGTATATTGTCGGATAGATGATACTTTTGTCACTATTTTTTACTGAGCTTATGTTATTTTTTGGTCATTGTTATGCTATAATAGCAACTAGATATTTATAGATATGGAGGGTATTGTATGTCTTTTGAAACGGAATACCAAAACTGGTTAGGGCAAGAGAATTTAGAGTTATACTTAAGAGAACAATTAGAAAAAATGACAGAGGCGGAAAAAGAAGATGCCTTTTATCGTAATTTAGAGTTCGGTACAGGGGGAATGCGCGGAGTTGTTGGTCCAGGAACAAACCGCATGAATGTGTATACGATTCGTAAGGCAAATGAAGGATTTGCACAATACTTATTAAAAAATGTTGAAAATGCAAAAGAACGTGGAATTGTGATTGCTTATGATTGTCGTCATTTCTCACCAGAGTTTGCGATGGAATCAGCTAAAGTGATGGCATCTCATGGTATTAAAGCGTATGTATTTGAAACATTACGTCCAACGCCTGAGTTATCATTCGCTGTTCGTCATTTACAAGCAGCGGGAGGAATTGTGGTAACAGCTTCTCACAACCCACCTGAATATAATGGATATAAAATTTATGATGAGACAGGATGTCAATTAGTTCCTGCTGATGCGGATCAAGTGATCGCATTAGTGGATGCGATTGATGATGTTTTCGCAATCGATGTTAAGTCTGAAGAAGAATTAAAGGCAGCCGGATTAATTCAAATCATTGGAAAAGAGATTGATGATGTTTATACTGAGCGTGTCAAAGCATTAGAAATCAATCCAGATTGCAATAAAAAAGATTTAAAAATTGTGTTCTCACCTTTACATGGGACAGCAAACATTCCAGTTCGTCGTGTATTAACAGAGTGTGGATATGAGCAATTACATGTGGTTGAAGAACAATGTGTCGCTGATCCAAACTTCTCAACGGTTAAATCTCCAAACCCAGAGGAAGCTTCTGCGTTTGAAATGTCAATTGCATTAGGTAAAGAAATCGATGCAGATATTTTAATTGCAACGGATCCAGATGCTGACCGTGTTGGTTTAGCGGTTAAAAATCCTGAGGGAGACTATGTGTTATTAACAGGAAACCAAACAGGTGCCATCTTAATTCATTATATTTTATCTCAAAAGAAAGCTCATGGAACATTACCTGCTAAAGGGAAAGTATTCAATACGATTGTAACATCAGATATGGGAGCAGCAATTGCTCGTTCATATGGATTTGAAGTGGTTTCAACGTTAACAGGATTCAAGTTTATCGGTGAACAAGCTCGTTTAATTGAAGATACAGATTATGAATATGTATTCGGTTACGAAGAGTCTTATGGATATTTAATCGGAGACTTCGTCCGTGATAAAGACTCTGTTCAATCCGTTTTAATGTGTGCAGAAGCGGCAGCTTACTACAAAGAGCATGGAAAAACATTATATGATGTGTTAATGGAGTTATATGAAACTTACGGATGCTACCGTGAAGCCTTAGTGAATATTACGTTAAAAGGTAAAGAAGGGGCAGATAAAATTCAAGCGATTTTAGCTGATTTCCGTGAGTTTACTCCAATTACTGTTGCAGGTAAAGAAGTCGTAGCGGTTGAAGATTATAAAGAAAGTATTCACACGGACTTAACAAATGATTCAACAACTGCCATTGATTTACCAAAGTCAAATGTCTTAAAGTATACATTGGCTGATGGATCTTGGTTCGTCTTACGTCCATCAGGAACTGAACCAAAAGCAAAAGTTTATATCGGTGTTATTGCTGATGTGATCGATGCAGCGGATGCACAAGTGGCTAAAATTAAAGAAGATGTTTTAGCTCGCGTAAATGAGATTATTGCTTAATTAAATAAACACACATACACACCAGATAATTTAAAAGTTCCTATGATTAATAAATAATTGTAGGAACTTTTTTAAAAAAATATTACTAAAATAAATTAAAAATTTTACTAAAATATGTTATAATAAACTTGTGTTCGAGAGAGAGCACGGTGTAGGGGGTGTCACGCCATAATGAAAGATGTAAAAAAATTAATGACATTTACTACGAACAATCACGTAGCAAAATCTATGGTTTCTCCAGCGTAAGGAAAAATTTTCTATAAAGAGGGGCAACTAGTGGTGAGAAAACATGGTTTTAAAAATGGTTGTATAGATGTCTGTGGATTTAAAACCCGTGATTATAAAGATTTAAATCGCGATTTTGGCTATGGGCGTCGCATGTATAGTTAAGAACTTTTTCTTGACTCACAATTTCCCATTTCATAACTTTTTAAAGGAGTAGAGATTGCTGCGAATCTCTGCTCTTTTTTTTGTAGAATTTTTGCATTTTCTATACTTGATTGAAGATGGATGTTTAGCTAAAGGAGATAGTTGAGCTTAAATAGCATTTTTAATAGTTGAGACGATTTTCCCGATTATGCGAGAAGAGGGAATCGATGAGGGCTTGACTGAAGAAATTATAACGAATAAATGGGGATATACTTAAAAAAGAGAGGAGGAGAAGGGAGAGAAGAAAGTTTAGAGAAATCATTTATTTTCATGTCACAATCAAGTGAGAGTTTGCATATAATGAAGGGACTACATGCGAGGGGAGGGCTGTGATGAATGTGACAGTTGACCATCGTAATGTCGAGAAAATGTCAGATTTGGTGAAAGTATTAACAGATGAGGTGGCGGCATTTTGTTTAAAGTGGAAGCAAGGATTGGATCAATTGTTATGCAGTGATGTGGTATTAATTGTTAATCGGAAGCGATATGGATATGAGCTAAAGTATCACTATTCAAGCGGACCATGGAATTGGTTGTTTCAGTTAGAATTGTATTATCCGAATAAGACGGACTTGGTTCGTCAGATTGCATATATGAAGATTAATAAATTTATGACATTGCCGATGGGTTATGGGTTTGGTAAGAAGGTATTTGAGCATTTGCTTGATTGTTCTAAGTTGTTGCCAGAGCTTGACATGATTCGTTTGCGATCAGTTCGGCGAGCGATTAGGTTTTGGGAGCGAATGAAATTTGTGAATACAAAAAAAGTCGATGGGATTGTGAATGAGATGTGTATGAAAATCCCGCCTACTTTAACAGGATATGAATATGTTTATACCATCCGTCCTTGTGACTGTGAGAGATGTAAACAAGAGAAAAAGCAGAGCTAAGTTTATAAGCTCTGCTTTTTTGGATGAGTTAAGCGGTTATATATAGATGAAGTATAGTGTTTTATTACTCTTCAAGTGCCGATCAGTATGAAAAGGATTATTTTTTAGTATAATTTAAAAGTAGAATGATTAAAAAGGAGACTTTGTAATGGAGTATAAAAGAAGTACTATTATCGATAATAAAATGAAGTATGGTTCATATTACGATCAGCATTTTAAGTCTGCGTTAATTCATCAAATTAAGTTAGTTTTATTAGGGGTTGTAACGCTAGGATTTGCTTATCCGTGGATTTTGTGTAAGGAACAAGAGGAGAGGTGTGAACATACGGTGATTTGTGGTCAACGATTAAAATTTATTGGGGACCCTAAAGAGTTGATTGGACATTGGATTGTTTGGTGGTTAGTTATCGTTATTACCTTTGGAATATATGGTTTAGTCGTTAAAATTAAATTTCAACAATGGGTGGCTGCGAATACCGTTTTTGAGAATATAGAATTAAAGTAGTAAGAGAATCTTATCAAAAGTCAATGAATGGAGAATTTACGATTTTATTTTTGTTATGTCTCCTAATAGAGATTAGTTTAATTTGTTTATTTAAGTATAATTGATGTAAACCAAAAACTGCAAAGCACTATAATGTTTTGCGGTTTTTAGCATCTGAAAGAAAATTTGATTCATATTATTCGATAGGTAATTCTTTGGAGAAGTTGAAGTTTTTTTAACTCCTAGTTTGCAGTTATTCAATAGTTTAATGCAATTTATATTTTATCGTGAATGATTTATGAATAAGTTTTTTCTGTAATTTTTATTTTATGTTAAGTTATTTTTTGTTGTATACTTGTAGGTATGAACTTAGGCTTAGGAGTGGTTTGATGTATAGTAATCAATGGCTAAATTTATGTCGTTTTTATTTTGCTGAATATAAGAAAAAAGGATCAGATATTATTCATCCAGAGTCAGACGTTTACTTTATTGTAGATGCACCAACTGATGTAGAGCTAGAGGTAGGTCATGCCGCTGCGACGATTTTTGATGCAGGAAGTAAGAAATCATTAGGTGAATTGGCTAAGACGAATACACGTTTCTCTGTTTTAAATGTCTGCTCAGTTCCTTTACAAGAAACGACGAATTTAGATGGGAAATATAAAGTATTATTTGATTTGTTGACTCCTATGGTTAAAGAAGGATACGCTCAATTTGGAGAACATGAAAATGAAGATGTAAATAAGTTTGAGAAGGCAGTTTTATATGATTTTAAAAATCGTTTAATGAAAGCGGGATGCTTCAATAAACCATGTAAAGTTGTTGTTTATGGGGAGTTTGCAAAAACTTATTTTGAAAAAATTGATGATGTAAACATGGAATGTGAAGTTTTATATGTGACGAGCGATTCATGTGACTTAAAAGAGTTGAATATTGAGTAAAAAGGTGAGAGTTTATGGCGGTTAATGTAAAAAGTTGTTATTTATATTTATTAGATAATGTGCATCAAATGTTTATGCCAACGGAACGTCCATTAGATGAGACAGTAGATGGTGCTTACCATTTTCTAGAAAAGAATATCGAAAAATGTATGAAGAATGCAGCGGGACGACCGGCAGTGTTTAAAGAAGATAGTGAGGCAAGAAAATTATTTTTAGAGTATCGTAATCGCACGATTCCCTTTATTGATTTTGCCAATGCGATTGCCACGAAACGTTATGATTGGAAAGATCGCTACGAAATTTTCACAGCAAGTGACTTATTCTTATGTGAAATTGAAGTTTCAGAAGTTGAATATGTTATTGGTCTTGAGCTAACGTGCAAGGAAGGAATGGTTCACCACGTTAATCAAAGCGAGACAGGAATTCAAAATAACTTGATTGTTCATCAATCTATTATCCCTGCAGCAAGTTTAAAAAGTGCGAATTTCTTCATGATTGATTTAGACAAAATGACATTAACGATTTTAGAGAATATGACATCAACAGAGGATGATGATACACATCTTTACGCTGATAAAATTCTAGAATGTAAGACAGAAATCTCCGTCAAAGAGGCTGTTAAGAAGGCACGCTATGTAGCGGAGGAAATTATTGAGCATCATGAGTTAGATAAATTAGAGATGGTGCCAGCCTTTGAACGCGTCATTAAAGAGACAATCAACGAAGGAAAAGATATTGATATGAAAGAAATTGCTGAAGAAGTGTTTTATCAGACACCGGAAGCAAAATTAGCGTATGTCGCGGAAATTGAAAATCAAGGAATTGAAAAACCAGTTCAAAATTCAAACTGGGTAAAGATGCCGCTAAAGAAAACGCAGAAAATTAAAACAGATACTGGAATTGAAATCACGATTCCACTTGATTATTACAATAATAAAGACTACATCGAAGTCATTAATATGCCAGACGGACGTCTAGCTATTCAGATTAAGAACATTGGTAATATTGAGAATAAGTAAATGAAGACTCTGTTAGATTATTTTAACAGAGTTTTTATTATGGGGCAGGATCATTAATTCTGATTGAACCGAGAACTGGTAATAACAGTTGATTTGTCGAAGTCTGAAGTTAGTGGGATTTAACTTGTGTGAATGGTTTATATTGGTTGATGCGACCTCTTGAGACGAGGAAGTATCCTAAAAGAAACTGATCGAAGTCATAGGATTTTAGTTATTAAAATCATCTGAACTTTAATTGAATATGTCAGACGAGACTCTATCAAAAGAGGATTGAGTTTATCAGGAAAAATTAATTATTTTTTTAATTGTTACAGATTTATGGGTTGAAAATGTATCATTTTATCGAATTTTGTATCATAATAGTAGTTGGGTTAAAGAAATGCGTACTAAGATGAGTGATTGTACATCTGAAGTGAATGAGCATTTAGAATGATTAGGTAAGTTTTAACGTAAAGAGAAAAGTATTTAATATAGAGGTGATTTGATGAAATTTTATCAGCTGAAAATAGAGTTACAAGGATTAAATGTTTGGCGACGTGTTGTTGTACCAGAGGATATTACCTTTTATGAGTTAAAGCAAGTCGTTGACGCGTCTTTTGGCTGGAGTAGTTATCATGAATATGAGCTTGCTATTAAGGAGAATCTTGTCTTCGTTGATCGTGCTGAAGAAAAAAATACTAGCTATTCATGCTTACCATATGAGTATAAAGAAAGTCGTACATCGAATGTTTTTGATTATGTGAAATCAAGACAGGTGATTCAATATTTATATGATTTTGGTGATGAGTGGTTACATAAGATAAAAGTTGAGAAAGTTTATAAAGATATTATTAATGAAGAGTTTTTCTGTCTTGAAGGTGAGGGAATCTGTCCACCAGAGGATTGTGGTGGAGTAGGTGGTTATTTATATGCATTAGAGGTATTATCAAATCCTGAAGATGATGAGTACGAACATATGATAGAGTGGTTGGGAATTGATGATGTGTCAGAGTTACAGGTAGATTTTGATAAAGATGAGGTTAATAAATACTTAAAAAGAATGAAACAATTAAGAGAATTAAGAAAAAGATAGGGATGTTAATTGATTAACTAAAGCATCGAATTAAGAGAGAATTTTTTGATGGAAGAGATGTTATTAATTAGGGACGCTAGGTAGCAGTGAAGGGGATTGAGAAATTAGGAGCTTGATATATAAGATCAGATAAATTTCATTCATAGAAAATTTTTATCTGGACGATAGGATGTCTTAGTATTAAAGCGAATGTTTAACTAAGGTTGCTATAAAATTATGAAATATATTTCTGTTTCTCTATAGAATAAAAAGCCTTTGGGAATATCGATAAATGATCCAGGAGAATCGCAGCGGAAAATCGTTGTGATTCTCTTTTTTCTTGAAAATAGGCATAGGGATTAAAGCATTGTTAAGATAACGGAGTATAAATATAGAAGGAAGTTTATAGAGAAGAGGTTATAAAATGGAGTTGATTTTAGAAGTTATTTCACGGATTGTACTAGTTGGTTATTTTTTTATTACGTTGTTGTTAGTCGGGTGTCAAATTCAAGTGAGATTGTTATCTAATGCGCAATATATTACTTATTCAAACTATGTTAAAGAGAAAAATATGAGTCAGTATGAAAGTAAAACTAAGTATTATAAAACAGTTATTAAAGGAATCATGCTTCAATTAGTGTCGATGTTGTGGACAGTAATTGTTATTCAGCAGGGATGGTTTACTGTTATCAGTGGGCTAGCTTTTGTGTTTGTGTTACTGGAGACACTATTAAGTAATTACTCTTTTCCCGAAATGTCGAATTTTAGACTTAAAGATTGGTCTGTTTTGTATGTAAAGCGAGTAGCGGGAATTGTTGGTGACATCTATATTGTGATTGCTTTAGTTGCGCTGTGTTTTATTTATTAAAAGGATAGAGGGATTAGTTTGCAAAAACTAATCTTTTTTATTAAGAAGGATGTCGAAAATTAATACAGCAGATTTTTAATAAGAGGGAGTCATGGAATGTTACACTTGCGAGATTTGGAAAAATAACGTATCAAAATGATACACTAGGGATTGAAGAAAATGTATCATTTTATGTATAATAGAGTTACAGGATACAGAGGTTGAATGTATCATTCGAGCGCGTAATTCATCAAAAAAATCATTCCGTTTTTAGAAGATATAAAGAAGTATTTTTAGAAGTTCGTTTAATCAAGAGGAGATTTTAATCATGCAGGAGTTTTGTGGGAAATGTAAAAAAACGACTAAATATACAGTCGTTAAAAAAAGGCATAAAAAAATAGTGAAAGGCTATGAAGTTGAATACGAAAAGAAAGAGGCCATTTGTAATGAGTGCCAACATTTAATATTTATCGATGCAATCTATGAAGAGAATAACGAGAATACCAAGAAAGCCTATCAAGAAAGAGTGTCTAATGAAACGATAAGTATTATCAATTCGATTATGTCTAAGTATAATATCGGGAAAAGGCCCTTATCTTTATTATTAGATTGGGGAGAATTAACGATAACGAGATATTTAAAAGGGATGGTTCCTAAAAAGGAATATTTAGATTTGCTAAAAGCTATCAATGAAGATGCGAATAAATTCTATGAAATATTACAAAAAAATCAGACTAGAATAACAAAAGTTGCTTATGAGAAATGTAGAAGCAACCTTGATAAAATAGGGATAAATGATTTAAAGGTAGACTTAGATTTAGAGCAAACTAGTGATCTAGATTATCAAGCCTATAAAACACAGCAGGATAACTTAGATGATTCAAATGACCTAGACTATCATGATAACTTAGACTATCAAGATGAGTTAGAGCAAAGCAAGTATGTAAGACCTTTTGATAGTGGGGAGAAAAACGATAAGATTTTTAAAGTTGTCGATTATATTTTAGGTGTTAGTGACGATATCACACCGTTAGCATTACAAAAAATTCTTTACTATTCGCAAGCATTCTTTAAAGTTTTTTATGGGTATCATTTGTTTGAAAATGATTGTGAGGCTTGGGATCAAGGTCCTGTTTATCCAGAGATATATAGTAAATTTAAAGATTATAAATATATTGTATCTAAAAATGACGTATGCTCCTTAGATGAGGAAGAACAGTTTTTTATTGATTTGATTATGAGATATTTAGGATGTTATAGTGGAAAAGCACTTGAACGTATGACACATTGTGAAAAGCCATGGAGAGAGACAAGAAAAGGCTTATCCCCTAATCAAAAAGGTGGAAAAGTCATTGAGAAAGCTTTAATTGAAAGTTATTTTTCAGACGTGTATAAAAAGTATAATATGCTAAGTATCACAGACATTGTGGATTATTCTACAGCCTTATTTAATCGGGTGTTATAGAATTTAATATGCGCGTTGGAATGGAAAAGAAGTGGTCCAAGCAGTATTTTCATAATTATTAAGTGATCAGTCGCTTAATGTCAGTTAATTAAAATTCATTGAATTATTAGTTGATTACATTGAGGCAAATGGATTTATTGAAAATAACCAGGTTTTAACTGAAGATCCATTTAGAAGTGTCGGAAGTATCATTGACTTATTTGACATTCAACAGGTTCATAAACTAGTAGGACGCATAAATGAAAAAAATCGTAGCATCTTTTTGCTACGATTTTTTATGTGCGCCCGGCATGGGTATTATCTAACGGGTTAAAGTCCCGAGTACGTCCAAGTAGCGGAAAGTACATAGCCTAAGACAAGGGGT
>NZ_JAMQUU010000047.1:0-41343 GCF_025594975.1 Turicibacter sp. T129
TATTATAGAACCGTTTTTTTTATTTGAATCTGTTAGACGAAAATGTTGTTATTGGGTGTTTGTCTATTTAAAAGGGATCAAATCTTTAAAATCGACAGTCAACAGTCGTTGATATCAAACAATTGCTTATCAACAAGATTGTCTAATACACCCTTTTATTTTCAAATCTCACAAAGGTTTAGGTGATTTTTTGAAATACGTCATAAAATAATAAACACGATGATATAATGAATGGTCTAGTATATACTAAAAAGTGTTACTATTATTTTCTGAAAAATATTTATCAATAAGTTATCTTGATTATTATCGCTATTAATTTATTTAATTGTATTACCTGCATTAAGCAATTTTAGATTTAATCTATTTGGTAAAAAATGTTTTATAATTACTTAATTTCTTATCCATTTATTTATATTTTAGTGAGTTATGATATAATAAAAATGTTATAAAAAGGAGGCCGACAGTTTGATTAATACAGTAATTAATGCAGTAGAAAACATTTCATTTTTTGATCTGTTATTAGTATGTTTAGATGTATACTTTGTATGGTTGATTATTTATTATATTTTAAAACTGATTAAATCAAATGTCCGTGCCGTTCAAATTTTAAAAGGTGTCATTTTGATTTATCTCATTGACATTATAAGTCAAATTTTTGATCTATATACGCTGAATGCCTTGATTGGGAATGTTATCGATTGGGGGTTACTTGCTGTTATTATCATTTTCCAACCTGAAATCCGTAGCGGACTTGAACAGATTGGACGAAATAGTACAATGAATCGTGAACGTAATGTTCTTGCAGAACATGATGTGATTAGTATTTTAGCTAATTCCGTTGAATTTCTAGCTAAACGACGTATAGGAGCATTAATAGTTATTGAACGTGGGGTTAAGCTTGATGAGTTTATTACCCCGTCTACTATTATTTCGGGTGAAATTTCACAGGAGTTATTAACTACAATTTTTGTTCCGACGACGCCTTTACATGATGGAGCAGTAATGATTCGAGAAGGAAAATTATATTGTGCTGGCGCATATCTTCCTTCAACAAGACGAGAAGATATCAATAAGGCTTTTGGTACACGTCACCGTGCTGCTATTGGAATCAGTGAAATTTCTGATAGTATAACACTTGTGGTATCTGAAGAAACAGGTCGTTATTCAATTGCCTACAAAGGTGAGTTAAAAGTTTATGATGTCATTGATTCATTTAAAACTGACTTACAGCAATATCTTAGTTGATTGAATTGACTGATGATGAAGGTGGTGTCGTATGAAAAAATCTAAACAAAATAAGACTCAAAAAAACAATAATAATGTGGACTCAAATGAAATAGCAAGACAAATAGCAATTGAGACAATTAAAGATACAGAAAAGTTTTTTCAAAGAATTGCAAATTTCTTTAAAGGTATCTGGAAGTTTTTAACGACACCAGGTATGATTTTAGGAATTTTCAAGTTTCAAAAATTGGACCACGTTTACGAAAGTTTTCTTCGAAATGAAAAGTTGATGAAGATACTAGCGTTGGTAGTAGCTATTGGATTTGCGTTTAATATAAGATATGCTCCCAGTGTAAAAGAGCGTTATTCTGTGGATATTAATAGTTACCCTTTAACTTCTTATTATAATAAAGAACGAATAGTAGTTGAAGGGTTACCAGATACAGTAGATGTCACATTAGTTGGAGATAAGAGTCAAGTAGATATTGCTAAAGCTAAAGCTAACTTTGAGATTTATGCAGATTTAAAGGATTTGCCACCTGGAACACATAAGGTTAATCTAGAGTATAGTAAACTTGGTAATAAGTTAGATGTTAAGATTGATCCCAGTACAATTGTTGTGACAATTATGGCATTGACTGAAATTGATAAGCCAGTACAAGCTGATTTTGTAAACTTAGATCAAATTGATGAGATGTATGTGTTGAGTGAGCCGCAGTTGGCCTTAAATACTGTTAAAATTAAAGGTCCACAAACAGTAGTTAATCAAGTAGCAAGTGTAAAGGCAATTATTGATGTATCTGATTTATCTAAGCTTTCTGATTATGAGGCACCAGTGTTTGCGTATGATAAGCTTGGTAATAAATTAGATGTTGAAATTAAACCAGATAAGTTGATTACTTCTACTCAGGTAACTACTCCAAGTAAGGTTGTACCAGTAGAGGCTGTTGTAACTGGAAATGCTCCAGAAGGGCATAGTGTAGGTAATCTAACCTTAACCCCATCTGAAGTCAAGTTATACGGTGAAACAACTGCATTAGAGTCCTATGATAAGTTACAAGTCCAAGTTGATTTATATCAACTAGACGATAATAATGAACTTATTGTAAAATTAGATAAACCAGAAAATATTCATAAAATGGATACAGACACAATCAAAGTAAAAGTAACATTTGAAGAAACCCAAACAAAAGTTTTAGAAAATATTTCTGTTGATTTCAAAAACTTAGATGCGAAGTATAGTGTTAAGGCTAAGTCTCTGAGTGATGCAGTCATTAATTTAACATTGAAGGGATCAACTACAAAGTTAAACTCAATTTCTGCAGATGATGTGAAGGTTTGGATTGATTTATTAGGATATACTCCTGGTGAATATCAAGTTCCGATTACGGTGGAATCTATTACTGGTGTGTTGATTGATCCGAGTCGAGCAAAAGTAAATGTTATTATTACAGAATAAAAGTGAGGTTAGTATATATGGGAAAATACTTTGGAACGGATGGAATTAGAGGAGTCGCAAATACTGAGCTAACTCCAGAATTTACATTAAAATTAGGACGTATTTTAGGTCATCATTTAAAGTCTAAAAATACACGTCCTAAAGTATTAATTGGACGCGACACTCGTATTTCAGGTGAGTTATTAGAAAGTGCATTAATTGCTGGATTAATCTCATCGGGTGCCGATGTATTAACCCTTGGAGTCATTACAACTCCAGGTGTTGCTTATTTAACTAAAAGCTTAGATGTAGATGCAGGAATTATGATTTCAGCGTCTCATAACCCAGTTCAAGATAATGGAATTAAAATCTTTAGCCATAGTGGTTACAAATTAAGTGATCAAGAAGAAGAGGAAATTGAAAGTTTAATCGATACAGCTGATGAATTACCACGCCCAATCGCTGGTGAGATTGGGCGCGTGGAAGACTTCCAAATGGGATCACAAAAATATGTGAACTTTATTAAAGGAACAGTAGGACAAAAATTAACGGGATTAAAAATCGTATTAGATTGTGCAAATGGAGCAAGTTCAGCATTAGCCCCTCAATTATTTGCTGATTTAGATGCAGATATTGTGACTGTTTCATCAAATCCAGATGGAGTTAATATTAACCATAACTGTGGATCAACTCATCCAGAAGCATTAGCCAAAGAAGTTGTTAAACATGAGGCTGATTTAGGGTTTGCATTTGATGGTGATTGTGATCGTTTAATTGCAGTAGATCATACGGGAGCTATTATCGATGGAGATTATATTATGTTCATCGTTGGACGTTACTTAAATGAAAAAGGATTACTAAAACAAGGAACTGTTGTTTCAACAGTTATGAGTAACTTAGGTTTCTATAATGCAGTTGAAGCAAATGGTTTACGTAGTGTTCAAACAAAAGTTGGAGATCGTTATGTTTTAGAAGAAATGTTAAAGAATGATTATAACTTTGGGGGAGAACAATCAGGTCATTTAATCTTCTTAGATTATGGAACAACTGGAGATGGAATGTTAAGTGCCGTTCAATTAGCTAAGATTGTTGTTGAGAAGGAACAATCTTTAGCCGATTTAGCAAAAGAAATGCCTAAATATCCACAATTATTAAAAAACCTTCGTGTTGAAGACAAAAATGCAATGATGACAAATGAAAATATTTTAGCATCAATTGCTGAGGTTGAAGCCGAAATGAATGGAGAGGGACGTGTGTTAGTTCGTCCTTCGGGAACAGAACCTTTAGTTCGTGTCATGGTAGAAGCTAAAACTGAAGAATTATGTGAAGAATATGTTAATCGTATTTTAGCAGTTGTTGAACAAGAGTTAAAATAAGAATTAAAAGAGGTGACGTTCACCTCTTTTTTTGATTAAAATGGTTATTTTTGACTCACAACTTAAAAACATCATTTTAATTTTCTCTGCATATGATATAATGAATGTGTTGCTTTCTAAAGGGGGAAAGGAGGATAGTAGAGTAGATAAGTTATTTCTATTCAAGTATAAGCGCCAGAGCTGTTAACTAAAGATGACAGCTGACGAGGTGAAGGTTAATCGATTATTCGGCGGATGCCTTCCGGCTGTATACCTCAGTCGTAGTCTTCAAACAAAACTAAGAGGTAACTCTTACGACAAAATTGGAGAAAAGGTAAATAGGAAAGCAGCTCTATTTTAGTAATTAGTTTATTGAAAAAAGGAGTTGTTACACGTATGTGTGGAATCGTTGGATATATTGGACAACAAGATGTTAAAGATATTTTATTAAATGGATTAGAAAAATTAGAGTACCGTGGATATGATTCAGCAGGGATTGCAGTAGTCAATGAAGCGGGAGTTCATATTTTTAAAGATAAAGGGCGTATTGCTCACTTACGTACTGTTGTTGATGAAACAGTTTTATCAACAGTAGGGATTGGACATACACGTTGGGCGACTCATGGAGCACCTAATCAACGTAACTCACATCCTCATCAATCAAGTACAGGGCGTTTTACAATTGTTCATAATGGGGTTATTGAAAACGAATTAGAGTTACGTCAGGAGTTTTTGCCAAATTACAACTTCATTTCAGATACAGATACAGAAGTTATTGCAGCATTAATTGAGCACTTTGTGTTAGAAAAAGAAGATGTGGAATTAGCGATTCGTCATGTGATGAGTTTATTACACGGATCGTATGCATTGGGAGTTATTGATGCTAATAATCCTGAAGTGCTATATGCAGCTAAAAATAAATCACCCATGTTAATTGGTTTAGGTGAAGGATTCAATATGATTGGATCTGATGCGATGGCCATGTTACAATGTACAAATCAATTCGTTGAAATCGAAGATGAAGAGTTCATTAAGTTAACACGTGAAGGGGTAACGATCTATAACTTATTAGGAGTGACAGTTAAACGTGATCCATTCACAGCTGAGTTAGATGCTTCTGATATCGAAAAAGGAACATATCCTCACTACATGTTAAAAGAAATTGATGAGCAACCATACGTGATTCGCCGTATCGTGGAGCAATACTTCGAAGATGGAGACATTAAAATCGATCAAGAGATCGTGAAGGCTGTGAAGGAAGCGGATCGTTTATATATCATTGCTGCAGGAACGAGTATGCATGCTGGATTCGTTGGAAAGCAAATGTTTGAACAATTAGCTGGAATTCCAACTGAAGTTCATATTTCATCTGAGTTCGTTTACAATACACCAGTGATTAGTAAAAAACCATTATTCATCTTCATTTCTCAATCAGGAGAAACAGCAGATAGCCGTGCCGTATTAGTTAAAATTAAACAATTAGGATATCCATCATTAACCATTACAAACGTACCAGGTTCAACGTTATCTCGTGAAGCCGATCATACGTTATTATTATATGCAGGACCTGAGATTGCAGTAGCTTCAACAAAAGCTTACACAGCTCAAGTTGCGGTTCAAGCAGTTTTAGCAGCTAAAGTGGCTGGAAAAACAGATTTAGATTTATCTCGTGAATTAGCGATCGTTGCCAATGTGATGGAAAGTATTACAGATCATAAAGAGCAATACGAAGCCATTGCCAAAGATTATTTAACACAACGTAACTGTTTCTATATCGGGCGCCATGTTGATTATTATGTGGCCTTAGAAGCGGCTTTAAAATTAAAAGAAATTTCTTATATTCAAACAGAAGGATTCGCAGCTGGTGAGTTAAAGCATGGAACGATTGCATTAATTGAAAAAGGAACACCAGTTATCGCCATTGTTTCTCAAGAATCAGTGAATTTAAATACGCGTTCAAATGTAAAAGAAGTTAAAGCGCGTGGAGCTAATACTGTGATTATTTCATTACGTTCATTAAGTTCTGAAACGGATCAAATTGTGATTGATGATGTTCATCCATTATTAACACCATTAGTAACAGTTGTTCCAACTCAATTAATTTCTTACTATGCAGCCTTACAACGTGGATTCGATATTGATAAACCGCGTAACTTAGCGAAGTCAGTTACAGTAGAATAAAATAAAAACACTCTCACTTTATGAGAGTGTTTTTATTTGAGTTAAAATAGTTGCAAATACATTCTATTTACGGTAATATATGCTTGTTATTGAATCTAATAGTAAGTGGTGGTTTCATGAATGAAGTAATTGGAAAAACAATGTCAATTTTATATCGATATCGCCAGATTATTATAAATCATAAACTAAGACCTTATGGGCTTGGGAGTGGCCAGCATATCTTTTTAATTAATATTGCTAGACATGAGGGGATTAATCAAAAAGATTTAACGAATTTAGTGAAAATCGATAAGGCAACGACAGCAAAAGCCTTAAAAAAATTAGAAGAGAATGGCTATATCTATCGTCAATGTGATGAAGGAGATCGTCGATATAATCAACTTTTTTTAACAGAAAAAGGTCATGAAATGATGCCTATTATTATGTCAATTTTAGTAGAAATTACAGATGATCTTATTGAAGGGTTAATAGAGGAAGAGAAGGATCATTTCTTAAAATGTTTAGATACTATGTTGAATAATTCAATTAAAGCTGTTGAAAAGTTAAGAAATGAGAAATGACCACTTATGAAGTTAATAACTATTTGAGTTAAAATAGTTGCAAATACATCATATAAGGAGGATAAAGTGAATGAATAGACAGAAGCTTTTAGGAGAAGAGAAAATCTCAAAATTATTAATACAGTTTTCAGTTCCTGCTATTATCGGGATGATGGTTAATACGTTATATAACATTGTTGATCGTATGTATATTGGAAATATTCCTGAAGTAGGGGGATTAGCGTTAACGGGTGTTGGAATTACGATGCCGATTATGACTATAATTTTAGCATTTGGGATGTTAGTCGGAATCGGAACAAGTGCGCGTATTTCCTTGAAACTTGGTGAGCATAAACGAGATGAAGCAGAGCAGCATCTTGGTAATGCATTTACACTTATTTTATTAATTAGTATTTTAATTACAGTACTTGGATTAACATTTATGAAGCCACTTCTTGAAATCTTTGGGGCTAGTCAGGACACAGAGATTTATGCTTCTCAATATATGCAGATTATCTTTATTGGGACAATCTTTAATATGCTTAGCTTTGGATTGAATCATTCTATTCGTAGTGATGGAAATCCTAAAATTGCGATGTTCTCTATGTTAATTGGTGCAGGAACAAATATTCTTTTAGACCCAATCTTTATTTTTGCACTAGGTCTTGGGGTTCGAGGGGCAGCGATTGCTACTGTAATTTCTCAAATTGCATCGACCATTTGGATTTTATATTACTTTACAAAAGGTAAGGGTTCAATTAAGATTTCACGTCATAATGTTAAATTAAAAAAAGCAGTCATCATCAGTATTTTCTCTATCGGGATGAGCCCCTTTGCTATGCAGATTGCTCAAAGTCTCGTACAAGTATTAGCGAATAATGCTTTAAAAGAATATGGCGGAGATTTAGCGATTGGCGCAATGACAATTATCAGTAGTATTTCGATGATTTTTATGATGCCACTGTTTGGTCTAAACCAAGGATCACAGCCAATCATTGGTTATAATTATGGAGCTAAAAAGTATCATCGTGTTAAAGATGCGGTTAAAATCCCTGTTATTGTCGCAACACTTATTGTTTCAGTAGGATGGTTATTAATTCAATTTGCACCAGAGCTTTTAATTCGAGCATTTAGTAGTGATGAGTCATTACTTGAAATGGCTAAAACAGGATTACGTACATTCTTATTTATGTTACCTGTTCTTGGTTTCCAAACAATTAGTTCTAACTACTTCCAATCAATTGGACAAGCTAAAGTCTCAATGTTCTTAAGTTTATTACGTCAGGTTATTTTATTAATTCCTTGTTTAATTGTTTTACCACGTGTCGGTGGATTGGGATTAATGGGAGTTTGGTTAGCAGGACCAGTTGCTGATGGATTAGCTTCAATTATTACTGGAGTAGTTTTCTTTGGTTCACTTCGAAAATTAAAAGAAGATAAGGTTAATGATTGTGATAAAGAAATGACTTCTCTTCATCAAGAAAGTCCTTTAAAAGTCTAATCTCGTGTGCTACGATAGGATTGAAAGGGGCGAAAATGAAATGAAATCTATTGTATTAAAAGTTAATGGGATGAGCTGTCAACATTGTGTCAATTCAATTCATGATGCAGTGGCCCAAATTGTTGGGGTTAAGCAAGTTAAGGTTGATTTAAAATCAAAATTAGTTGAAGTTGAATTTGATCAATCATTTACGAATGAATTATTAATAGTAGAATGTATTGAAGATCAAGGATTTGATGTTCAATTATAAAAAAGTGTGCAATTGCACACTTTTATTTTTTTCAAAATTATCTATAATTTAAGTGAGGATAAGGTTGTTTGGGATGACTTATCTTATAAAACAGGGACTGAAAAAACATCTTTCTTTTTTAAAGATGTTTTTTCTTTTTCTAAAATTACGTTTAATTCACATCGGAGGTAATTGTATGAAGATTGATACTCAGTCTGATTATGTGTTCATCTAATGCTTTTGTAGTGCGCAGACAACGAAGAAGACAGTAAAATTCATAGGCGTGTTTGAAATGGAAGGTTACCTCATTTTCATTGCCTAGATGATAAAGGCCTGTTCCCTTTTTTGTTGCATGTAAGTCACGGGCATATATATAAATAAATTTATAATGAGATAGTTCTAGTCCTTTCCATGTAATCTCAAGGCACTATTTATAGCTTTTGTTTTCAAGATAGAATTTTGCTAAATAAAGTTATTAAACCTCTTGGTTATAAAAACATCCCATAGTTTATCAATTCAAGATTAAGGAGTTTTTTTGCTATAACCACTGAGAAAAATAGGGTATTTTTTCGCATATTTTCATGATATAATACTGTATTATAACATGAATAAAATCCTCATGCTGTTGGCAGAATCCAGCGTTATCAAAAATAGGAGGTCTAGTTTAGCAAACGTAGGCTTATTTTGTTATGCGTTTGTTTAATCATGATCTTATCTGCTCCTGTTTTTATTAGGAGTTTTTTTATTGTTATAAATTAGAAGATAAGGGTGATTATTGTGGCAAATGAATTAATTGCAGTATTATTCATTATTGTTAACTTTGGATTAGTTGTCTTAAGTTATAAATTATTTGGTCGAAAGGGATTATACGCATACATCACGATGAGTGTAATCGCAGCGAATATCCAAGTTGCTAAAACAACGACGATTTTCGGTATTGTTACAACGCTTGGGAATACGATGTTTAGTGGAATCTTCTTAGCGACCGATTTATTAAGTGAAAAGTATGGGAAGAAGGCTGCGATGACAGCAGTATTTATCGGCTTCTTTACGCAGTTATCTTTTTTAATTGTGACTCAATTTTCATTATGGTTTAAACCAGATGCATCAGATTGGGCACAACCACATATGGAAGGTTTATTTAGTCTAGCTTTACCTGTGTTCACGATTGCGGGGTTAATCTCGTTCATGGTGTCACAAAATATTGACGTGTTTGTTTTCCACTTCATTAAAAAGAGATTTCCAGAAGATAAGTGGTTATGGTTGCGTAATAATGGAAGTACATTAATTAGCCAATTTGTTGATACGTTCATCTTCACGGCAGTTGTTGTGATGTTTGGATTATGGGAGATGGAGATTGCAGTAGACATTTTCTTCGTAACTTATTTATTTAAAGTCATTTTAAGTATTTCAGATACACCATTTGTTTATTTATTAAAGAAAGTCAATCCAATGGATTTATAGAATATAGACCGGCTATACAAGCTGGTCTTTTTTGCTATAATAGAAAATAAAAGGAGATGATAGGGATGAAATTTATAAAAGCAGAAGAGATTCAAAAGCATTGGTTTTCAGATGAAAAGAATTATGAGGAGGTTCTTAAAGCCATTAGTACTTGTTTAGGGAAGCATATCATTTTTGCACAGGTGAAAGAAGATACGTTGAAAGCCATGGTTGTTTTAGATATTACAAAAGTTGTTGTGATTAAGGCGTTAGCCATTAAAGATGAAAATTTATTACCAATCGTTATTCGTTTAGTGAAGCAGAAGTATAAAAATAAAGATCTTATTTGTGAGGTCGATGGAATTGATTTGCGGGGATTTGGTTTTGTAGAGGGGAGATATGTACGAAGTGAGCATTTAGAGGATTCGTTTTTAGATGAATCAGGCTTAGTTGAGCGATATCCAATTAAAGTGAGTGAGAAACAGATTGTTTTAAACTATTTGTCTCAGTTTTTTGAAGCGGGACGTTTTTATAGTGAGCGTGAAGTAAATGAGGTTTTAAAAGCTCATATTAGTTTTCAAGATTATGTGACGCTTCGTCGTGATTTATTTGATTTTAATTATTTAACACGAAGCTTAGACGGAGGCACTTATGAGAAAATAATGTAAGCTTTTTAGTAGTGTTTTAATCGTTTTTGCGTTGGGAAGATGCTCTAAAAGAGAGGATATTATTGTGTATACGGGTTACGATGAATCATGGTTAGCTACTTATTCACCTTCATTAATTGAAGATAGGGTTTATGATTTAATATTTATATGGTCATGAGTTTCCAATATTAGATTATCGTTTGGAAGGTCGATTATTTACAATTTTTAGCTCGTTCCCTTAAAATTTACAAGGCGATGGGTCTTTTCATATAACGACTCGATTTAGTGCTGAAGTATTTGAGCAAATGGAGGATAAAAAGGTACAACTAACAATTGAGTGGAATGGGGAGAGAGAGGTTATCGACTTAAAACGAGTAAATTAGCGGGCTAGTGTAAGTTTAGATATACATTAGCCTATACAGACGAAAAAAGAGGAATTAATGTGTCGGACTCATTAGTGAAACTTAGTAAAATAACAATCAGATATAAAATAGGGTGTACAGACGAAGTTAAAGAAAGAATATTAAATCAATAGATACCTTTATTTTTAATTTTTTTGAAATAGCTAAGTTAACCTTCTCATTTTTACCAAATTAGTTTTATTACTGACATAGAAAAAGCAAGAACTGGTTCAGTTCTTGCTTTTTTAATCTCCGACTCCAAAGTCAGTTTTATTCCATAAGACTTCTAAATGCTTGACATCGTCTAGCCATTTGTATTCATCGTAGAACCATTCTTTTAGCTGTCCATCTGGTTTGATGATGGTTGTATTTTCACAGTAGACATTGACTGTGGCATGATTGAATTGATTAAGGACGATATCGATGTCACGTCTGATCATATCTTTTGTTTGTCCCTTAATTCCAACCATGATACATGGTGAATCAAAGTATTTTTTTAATTCTTCAACACTTTGGAACGGCGCCCCCTTTTTTAAAACTTTTTCACGGAAGTCATAATCGAATGATTCTACCCCTGTTTTGAACATAATATCAATGTCTAGACGTTGACGCATCTTATCTAGGTGGTCACGGAAGATCCAATGAGCTTCGGCAAATAGTTTTTTAAACTCATGTTCACTAAGTTTTAATTTGATCATTTCTAATGTTTCTTTTGGTAAATCAAAGATGTTTCCAGAGTTGATGACTTCAAATGTGTCATATAATCCTTTAACATTTGATAAGACTTCTTTATTTAATTGATTCATTTCTGCAATATTTGTTGAGTTGTCACCAATGTAATCACAGAATGTGCATTTACCATATGCACATGGACGACTTTTTAAAAGAACGATTTCGCGAGGAAATTTTTCTGTTATAATATTATATCTTTCCATTACTATCACCTGTCCTTAGTATATCAAATATAGGGAATGCTGGCTTGTAATGTGTCTTAATTTTATAGTTATTTTTTGGCAAGTACTATTTATTTTTATGGTAAAATGAAATTATTCATTGATAGTAAGGTGGGATGTTAGTGTTAAATCATTCAGAATATAGACGGAAAACGTTTCAATATATAGCTTTAATTTTTATCATTGTGTTCTTTGGCTTTATTTTTTCAGGTAACTTTATTTATTCTGTGACAGGGCAGTACGTTGAGAATTATTTGTCTATTTATGCAAATGCTCATGATTTGTTGTTACAAAAAGAAATCCCCATGTGGTCTTTTAACTTCTTCTTAGGAGGCAACTTTTTAGGAGCACAAAATGTTTACTCTTTATATAATCCATTTTTTTTATTAACGTTATTGTTTCCAAGTAGTTTGCTTCCTAAATTATACTTTCCCCTCCTATTTTTAAAGACAATGTTAGCTACTGGGGCACTCTATCTCTATATGAAAGAGACGAAGTGGTTTAAATCTCATACTCTTATTATCGCAAGTATTTTATATCTCTTTAATGGATGGTATCTGAGTAACCTCAGTGAGTTTGTCACGATTGAGCTTCTATTTTTTGTTCCTCTTGTACTTTATGGCGTCGAGAAGCTTCTTTCATCAGGACGGAAACGATACTTTGTAGCAACTTTTTCATTGCTGCTTATTTCGCATTTTACGTTTACCGTGTTATTCTTAGGCTTTTTGGTGGCTTATATTATGATTCGACTTTATAGAGTTCGACAGGAGAATCGAGCGTGCTTTATCGATGATACAAAGAAGTTTTTAGTTTCAATTGTATTGATTATCGGCATTAATATGGTCTTCATTTTACCGCTTTTATTCGCGTCAAATGCTATGTCGATTGAACTGCAGGAGGGAATGACGCTATCCTCTTTATTAGCCCTTTGTCTTAAAGGATTATTCCCACCTCTTCATGAAAATTTTCTAGGATCACTACAGTTATTTCCAAAGAATGTGAGTGTTGTGGCGCTTTATCAATCAGTACTAGTTGTATTAATGCTTCCACAGTTTGTGAAATTGATAGGTAAGAAGGAAAGAAAATTAATCATTTTTTCTTATAGTGTCATCCTGTTTACTGTGTTTATCACTCAGTCACTTGAACTTGTCAATATTACCTCACTAGCACCATTAAATACGAATGTTATTTCCATCTTATTAATTTTATTTAATGCGTTAATGACGGCTTATTCCTTAAATGATGTCCGCTTAATGGATACGAAGTTATTAAAACAAACTTGTATCACGTTTAAATGTTTATTATTTTCGGTATTAGGCTTCGTATTACTTTTTGAGTTACATATGAAATATGGGGAAATTTCGCAATGGACCGTAGCGAAAGTAGTGGATGAGCTGATTATCTTATCGCCTTATTTGATGCTTTATTTAATAATGATTTTGACGATATCTTTTTATCGCTTTCTTTTAATTCGAATAGCTAAAGAAGATGAATCACTTAGTTCAAAGACAATTTTTTTCATCTTAATGTTAGAGTGCATGATAGTGTCTTACATCTATTTTGCAACGAATAGTGAACGCTCTATCTTAGTGGAAAACTATATGATAGATCAAGAATCGATTAGTAATAACACTGGTGCAGTGGCGGATTATTTGCAAACGATGGATCCAGAGTTTTATCGAATTATTAATAGTTATGAAATTCAATACAATGAGCCATTGTATCAAGGTTATAATGGATTCTCAATTGCGAATCCATATCTCGTTTTATCTTCGCAAGATGTATCATGGATGCTGAATGAACAGGTTGAGAATAGTTTATCTATTGCAACCACTGATTATATGTTAACGACAGCATTATCTGCAAAGTATTATTTTACACCGGATTATGAGGTGCCGCTTCCAGGCTATCAATATTATGATCGAATTGAGGGAATCACGATTTTTAAGAATAATTATTTTGTTCCTGTTGGAACGAGTAGTCCGTATTATATACTTGAGTCAGATTTTAAAAAACTTAATCGAGCACAGCAACATTACGTGTTTTTAAAATGTATTGTTTTAGAGAACGAAAGTTTGGCGGATATTTATCATCTGCAGCCGTTTAATACAACAGAGCTTCCTGAGCAACCGGGTGAAATTCAATATTTTGAAGCCGCTCAGTTACGTCAAAGTTTTGGTGTTGAAGCGGTTGAATATGCTCAGAATACGATTACACACCAATACGTGACTAGCTCACCACAATTGATTACGTATGCCATTCCTTATAATAAAGGGTGGAGGGCCTATGCTAATGGCAAAGAAGTTCCAATTTATGAAGTGAATGATGGTTTTATTGGTGTGGGGATTGAAACAGCTGGTAAGTATGAGATTGAATTAACGTATCGTTCGCCAGGCTTTGATCTTGGATTCTCGGTTTCAGCTATTACAAGTTTAATTATTGTATCAAGTTTTTATCGTAGTTATGAAGTTCGTCGCAAAGTTGCCTCAAAGTAATTTGGGGCAATTTTTTATAAAAGAGTGTGTATACTAAAAGTAGTTTGAAAAATAAGGGTGAATATTATGAAATTAAGTCGTAAGTGGATTAGTTGTTTAATCATGGTACTTCTGTTTTGTGGAAGTATTTTAAACTGTCGAGCCGAAAGTAGTGATATCTCTACAGATTTACTCGTCCAGTTAAACGAGGCATCAACCATTATGGTGAAAAAGAGTTGGTTTTCATTTAATAAAAATTATCAGGTTTATATCGATGGTGAAAAAGTAGGCGAAATTCAGGGGCTTTATTTCAATATTTTAGGTGAGCGACTCATACTTAAAGACCTTGATGGTGAGGTGTATGCGTCAGAACAACAGATTAAGCGGTGGAATGTCAGGTTGAATCGCTTGGCGCAAGTCTATAATGGAGCGGATGAAACGGTTGGCTTTATAGGGGAACAGGTTGTTCGTGACCTCTTTCGCTTTGGAAAGACGTTTCATTTTTATGATGTTAATCGTGGAGAGATTGCAGTATCAAAGCAGAAAATTTTTCATATTTTCCCTGAGTATGTGATTGAGGATTTGACGGGTGAAAAGTTGTATAAGGTAAAGAAAAAGTTCTCATTATTTAGAACAACTTATGAAATTACGGTTTATAATCCAAATGTTTTACCCGTTGAGCAGACATTGTTTTTAACCGTTATTTTGAATTCAATTAATGAATCAGATAAAGATACTGAATAAAAGGAAGAATGGTACGATTCTTCCTTTTTAATTGCGTATGATAACTTTGAGGAAATTAAGTTAAATTTAGCAAAAAAAGTGTCTAGTATTAGCACAAATCTTGTAAGATCTTATTAATAAATGTAAATCTTAGTTTTTTTTTGATATACCCTTAAATTTTATGGACGATTGTCATATAATAGTAAAGACTATAGTTGAGGAGTGATGAACCATGTTCATTAAGATAGATGATTTAAATATTTATTATGAAGTAGAGGGGCAGGGCCACCCGATTTTGTTATTACATGGATGGGGGCAAAGTGTTGCTGCATTTAAGCCAGTATTTGATTATTTGAAACAAAATTTTCAGGTATATAGTTTAGATTTTCCTGGTTTTGGTCAAAGTGATGAACCAAAAACTGTATGGTCTGTCTATGATTATGCCGATATGGTAGAGAAATTTATAAAACAGCTTGAGATTAAGAGCCCAACAATTTTCGGACATTCTTTTGGTGGACGTGTTGGGATTATTTATGCTGGGCGCCAAAATGATTTAAATAAGTTAGTTTTAGTTGATAGTGCTGGAATTAAACCAAAGCGTGGATTCGACTATTATGCTCGTGTTTATACGTATAAGTTAGGTAAAAAGGTTTTAAGCTTACCGGGATTACGTGCTTATAAAGAGAAAATGATGGAGAATGCGGGATCATCGGATTATAAGAATGCAACCCCTATGATGCGTCAAATCATGAGTAAGGTAGTTAATGAAGATTTACAACATTTAATGCCTTCAATCCAAGTAGAAACATTACTTGTTTGGGGCGATTTAGACGATGCAACGCCATTAAGTGATGCGAAGATTATGGAGAAAAAGATTCCTGGAGCGGGACTTGTTGTTTTCCCTGGAGCGGGACACTACTCTTATTTAGATTGTTTAGGACAATTTTTACGTGTGATTGATGTCTTCTTAGAGAAAGAGAGAGGTGAATAAGATGGGTATTATTATGGCAGTTTTATTAGGAGTTTTAAGTTTATTTTTACTTTGGACGTTATGGGGGCGTATGGCTCATGCCCTTCAGATGTTACAACAATGTCATTATATGAATGATCGCTTTACAACTTGGATTGCCGGGCATCGTTTAGTGGCGTTACCTGTCCCGTTATCTGTGTTAGTTATTGCATATTGGGTTTTAGTAGTGGTGAGCTTTTTATTCCCAATGCCAGGTTCTATTTTAACAATTGGCACAGTTGTGATTGGAGTCTTAGGTCTTGGAATTATTAAGATTAGTAGTGGTGTTTCAAAAGAATCAAAAAAACCGTTGAAAATTACAGCTCGTGTTTGGCGTATTATTGCAACGGGATCTATTTTAATGTTATTAATCGCTGGCTTAGGTTCATTCTTCCTTGGAGCGAATGGCTTAATGCTACTTTCACAAATCGCTGGCTGGTTATTAACGTTTAATTTATTCGCTTATGTAGTAATGCTACTTGCGAATGAGATTAATAAGCCAATGGAGAATAGTATCCGTTTAGGATTTATTAATGATGCGCGTCGTATTGTGAAAGAGTCTCCTTCATTAGATGTGATTGGTGTAACAGGAAGCTATGGTAAAACAAGTACAAAACATGCATTAAATGCGATTTTATCAGAGCAATTTAATACGTTAATGACGCCTGAAAGTTATAATACTCCAATGGGAATTACGATTACAATTCGTAATTATTTAAAACCAATTCATAGTAAGTTCATTGCCGAAATGGGTGCTTACAAAGTCGGAGAGATTAACGAGTTATGTGAAATTGCATATCCTAAGTATGGAGTTTTAACATCAGTAGGTCCACAACACTTAGAAACATTTAAAACAATTGATAATGTGAAACAAACTAAGTTTGAGTTAATTGAGTACTTACCTGAGGACGGAATTGGATTTATTAATATTGATGATGAAAATATTCGTGATTACTATGAGAATAAGTTTTCGGGAAAATGTACGGTCTACACTTATGGAATCGAACGTGAAGCAGATTATCGAGCAGGTGATATTGTTGTTAGTGAAAAAGGAACCACGTTTAATGTGACATTCCGTGATGGAAGTGTTCATCAGTTCCAAACGAAATTATTAGGTCGTCATAATATTTATAATACGGTAGCGAGTATTGCTTTAGGGAATGAGTTGGGAATTCCAGTTGAAAAAATGAAAGTCGCTGTTCGTAAAATGAAACCTGTGACTCATCGTTTAGAGTTACGTCGTAATGGGAACTTTACGATTATTGATGATGCTTTTAATTCAAATCCAGTTGGATCTAAGATGGCACTTGAAGTGTTAGGACAAATGAATGGTAAACGCATTGTGCTAACACCAGGGATGGTCGATTTAGGAACAGCACAATATGAGTTAAATAAAGCTTTTGGAACATATATGAAAGATACATGTGATCATGTTATTCTAGTTGGTAAAAAACAAACAGAACCAATTCAAGAAGGTTTAAAAGAAGTTGGATTCCCAGAAGAGCGTGTAACAGTAGCTGAGAATTTAACAGAAGCATTCAAAGTAATGTATGAAGTCGTTGAACCAGGAGCGTTTGTCTTAATTGAAAATGATTTGCCTGAATTATTCGCTGAATAGTCAGTTCGTTATTTATTTTCATATAGAAAGTAGGGAAGCGGGATGGATAATCAATTTTTAGAGTTTATTAAAAAAGTTCAGTCAATTGCACAAATTGGATTATCATTTTCAACAGATCCGTATGCAGTGGATAATTATGAAGAGTTAAAGAAGATTAGTGTGAAGATGTTACACGATTATACATCATTACCAATGAATGAATGCAACTTATATAAAGATTTCATATATCCAACCCCACAACCTGCCGTTCGTTCAATGGTTATTAAAAATCATCAGCTATTACTCGTTAAAGAGAAAGATAGTGGTCTTTGGTCACTACCAGGTGGATGGTGTGATATTGATTGCACACCGAAGGAAACAGCTATTAAGGAAACGTTCGAGGAATCTGGTTATGTAATTGATTGTACGAAACTGTTAGCGGTGTTTGACAGACGACATTATATTAAAAAATCATTATATGATGTATATTGTCTATATTTCCTGGGGAATGTCGTAGCGGGAGAGGCAAAATGTAATCATGAGACGGAGGATATTGGATGGTTTGATATTTCAGAACTACCGCCATTGTCTCGAAAGAATTCAATCGAAGAGATTGAAAAGGCGTATAAAGTTTATACGGAAGATTTAGAAACATATTTTGAGTAATTAAAGCAAAAAATTGTTTCTTATGACAGTGATTTCTTGATAAAATAGACGTATGTATTTGCGTTCAGATACGGTATACTTGAAGAAGATACTAAACTTAGATTAAAGGGGGCTTCCTCATGAAGTTAAAAGTTGGTGTATTTTTCGGTGGTGAATCGGTAGAGCACGAAATTTCAATTATTTCTGCTAACCAAGCAATGCATGCCATCGATAAAACAAAATATGATGTCGTACCAGTTTATTTATCTAAAAAACGCGAATGGTACACAGGTGAAGCATTATTTGATGTGAAAGAATATAAAAATTTGGATGCATTATTAAAAAAATGTCAACGTATTGTCATTGTTCCTAATAATGGTAAAATTCAAATTGAACGTTATCCTGCTAAAAAATTCGGAAACAATGTTGTAAATACAATCGATGTTGCGATTCCAGTTATTCACGGAACAAATGGTGAGGATGGAGCCTTACAAGGATTCTTTGAATTAAACGGAATTCCTTATTCGGGATGTGAGGTAGCTGCCGCTGCTGTTGGTCAAGATAAAGTGTTTATGAAAAACATTTTACGTGATTCAGGATTACCGATTACAAACTATGTGTGGTATTATTCATCAGATTGGTTTGCTGACCAAGAAGCTTGTTTAGATGCTATTGAAGAAAAATTAACATATCCAGTTATGATTAAACCTGCTAGCTTAGGTTCAAGTGTTGGAATTTCTAAAGCAAATGACCGTGCGTCATTAGAAGAAGGAATTACAGAAGCAATTAGCTATGATAAAAAATTCATCGTTGAAGAAATGGTTACTCAATTAGTTGAGGTTAACTGTTCGGTTATCGGAGATTTCTCTTCTGCTAAACCTTCTGTTTTAGAAGAAGTTATGGGTTCTGATGAATTTTTAAGCTTCCGTGATAAATATGAGGGGGGAGGAGGTTCTAAAGGTGCTAAAACTGGAGGAACTAAATCTCAAGGGATGGCAAGTACAAATCGTATTATCCCTGCTCGTTTAACGGATGAAGGAACAAAATACGTTCAAGATCTTGCGGTACAAACATTCCGCGTGTTAGGAAGTGCAGGGGTTGCTCGTATCGACTTCTTAATCAATGCTGAAAATAATGAAGTATATGTTAACGAAATTAATACAATTCCAGGATCATTATCATTCTACTTATGGGAAAAAACAGACCGTAACTTCACAGAATTAATGACTAGCTTAGTGGAATTAGCATTAAAACGTCAACGTGAACGTGAAAGCTTAACATTCTCATTCGAATCTAACGTTCTTGCTTTACAGGGTGCAGGAACAAAAGGAGCGAAAGGAACAAAAGCCTAAGCGTGGCGTTTAACACGTGCAGAAAGTGAGGAGAGCTTGAAGTGTCTAATAGACACGGAAAGATATTGAACTTTACTAGCGTGTTGCCAAGTGAAGGTAGATTAAGTAAAAAGCTAAGACGAGTGGTTAAAATCTCGTAGGGGTCGCAACAAATACCTATGACTTATTTTTTGAGTCATAAAGGTATTTGAAGACTTCATAGAGATTTTGCTCGTCGAAGCCAGATTGAACAAAAGCCTAAGCGGTAACTTAACTATTAAAAATGAAAAAGCTATGTTTTAGACAAATGTTGATTTGGAGACAGAGGTTGTTTAAACAACTTAATAGATTAAGAATTCCTTACGCTAGTTAACGTTTGGATTTCCTTGTTTAATGACAATACTTCTTAAAATATAGCCATGAAAAAGAGATTTCACTTATGAAATCTCTTTTTTTAGATGGAAAATATATAATGGTTAAAAAATTGAAAGATTGTAAATAACTATTGATGGAGGGGGAGCTAAGATGAATGTTATTGCTGTATCAACAATTTTTAGAAATGAGGGATTCCTATTGAAGTTTAATGATAGGTTATTGGATTTAACGAAGTGAAGAGGATTATCGTAGGATGAATTAGGGGAACTTTTAAATACATCGAGACAAACTATTTCTAAGTGGGAAAATAGCATTTCTTATCCTGATTTTCATCGTTTAATTCTTTTCAGTGATTTCTTTAATGTTTCATTAGATGGATTCATGAAAGGAGAACAAAGTGTAATATCTCATCTTTAAAATTGCTTAAAGTCAACTTTAATCAGTTAAGAGATAGAATGAAAAAATTGAAGAAAATAGATATGTTTAGTATATTTTTTGATGTTATGATTGGGTTATTATTACTTAGATTTATTTTATCTTGTTTAGAGTCTATATTTTAGCTTTCTAGCAAAAAAAGTAGAGAATTTAATCTCTACTTTTTGAATTATTTATTATCTGCTGAAATGTCCACTGGACGAACAACAACTTGGTCAACTAAACCGTAAGCTACAGCTTCTTCAGCTGACATGAAGTTATCTCGTTCAGTATCTTGCTCGATTTTTTCAAGTGGTTGACCTGTTTGAGCAGATAAGATGTTATTTAATTTATCACGAGTTTTTAAAATGTGTTTTGCAGCAATGGCAATTTCAGTGGCTTGTCCTTGTGCTCCACCAAGTGGTTGATGAATCATGACTTCGCTGTTAGGTAAAGCATAGCGTTTACCTTTAGCACCCGCTGAAAGTAAGAAAGCACCCATTGACGCTGCCATCCCAACGCAGATTGTTGATACATCACATTTGATGTAGTTCATTGTATCAAAGATAGCAAATCCTGCTGTAACTGATCCACCAGGACTATTAATATAAAGGTTGATATCTTTATCTGGATCTTCTGCAGCTAAGAATAAAAGTTGAGCAACAACGATGTTTGCTGTATAATCGTTAATTTCACCACTTAACATGATGATACGATCTTTTAATAAGCGAGAATAAATATCATATGCACGCTCACCGTGAGCTGTTTGTTCAATGACTGTCGGTACTAAATAACTACTCATAAGGCACCCCTCTTTTTATAAAAATTTCTATAGCACATTTTACCACAACTGGACAAAAAAATATAGCATTGCGTCGGCCATACTCTATTTTAATGTTGTGAGTGGTAATATATTCATTTTTAAGTAAAAATTCTTAAACATTTTTGTTAAGTATTTGTTATTATAAACGCTTACATTAGTTTATAACTTGATTATCATGGTACAAATTGTTAGAATAAAAATGTAGTAATTTTTCACAATATATTATGTGTGTTAAAATACACGTAATGTGAAAAATGACCAATTTTATAATATCTTAGGAGGAATCTTCACATGGCTGTTAAAGTAGCGATTAATGGATTCGGGCGTATCGGACGCTTAGCTTTACGTTTAATGATCGAAAACAATGACTTCGAAGTAGTTGCAATCAACGACTTAACTGATGCTAAAACATTAGCTCATTTATTCAAATATGATTCAGCTCAAGGACGTTTCAACGGAGAAATCGAAGTTAAAGAAGGTGCTTTCGTTGTTAACGGTAAAGAAATCAAAGTAACTGCTGAGCGTAACCCTGCAGACTTACCTTGGGGAGAATTAGGAGTAGACGTAGTATTAGAATGTACTGGATTCTTCACTTCTCAAGAAAAAGCTGGATTACACTTAGAAGCAGGAGCTAAAAAAGTAGTTATCTCTGCACCAGCTACAGGAGATATCAAAACTGTAGTTTACAATGTAAACCAAGATATCTTAGACGGAACTGAAACAGTTATCTCAGGAGCTTCTTGTACAACTAACTGTTTAGCTCCAATGGCTAAAGTATTAAACGACAAATATGGTGTACAAAAAGGATTCATGACTACAATCCATGCTTACACTAATGACCAAAATACATTAGATGCTCCTCACGGAAAAGGTGACTTACGTCGTGGACGTGCAGCTGCTGCATCAATCGTTCCAAACTCAACAGGAGCTGCTAAAGCTATCGGTTTAGTAATTCCTGAATTAAACGGAAAATTAGACGGTGGAGCTCAACGTGTTCCAGTAATCACTGGTTCATTAACTGAGTTAGTATGTACTTTAAACACTAAAGTAACTGCTGCTGAAATCAACGAAGCAATGAAAGCTGCTGCTAACGAATCATTCGGATACACTGAAGATGAAATCGTTTCAGCTGACGTAATCGGAATTTCTTACGGATCATTATTCGATGCTACTCAAACTAAAGTTATGGAAGTTAACGGAGAGCAATTAGTTAAAGTTGCTGCTTGGTATGACAACGAAATGTCTTACACTAACCAATTAATCCGTACTTTAGGATACTTCGCTTCTTTAATTAAATAATTTTAGTTAAGCGATATTTTTGGAAAGCTATCCCATTTCGGGATAGCTTTTTTTATTATTTTCATTAGAATAGAGTTAGATGGATTTTTCTAAGTTAGAATAAAAAAACTGAAATAGTTCATGTTAAACAAGAGGTGAGCGGTGTGAATGTTGCGATTTTAGCGATTGGTAATGAAGTGCTGTCTGGTAAAACGATTAATACGAATAGTGCTTTTATTGCAAAACAAGTAGAACAGTTAGGTGGAAAAGTAACTCATCAACAAGTAGTTCCTGATCTAGAGGATGAAATTGTTCGAGGGTTAGAGATTGCATATACCTATGCGGATTTAGTGATTACTATTGGTGGATTAGGACCAACGGTAGATGATTTATCACGTGAAGGGGTTGCAAAGTATTTTAAAACAGAACTAGTTTATGATGATGAGATTTATAAAGGTATTTGTGAGTATTTCAGACGTAGCAATAGAGAAATTCCAAATAATAATCATCGTCAAGCTTATAAGTTTAAAGAAGGACTAGTTTTACCCAATAATAATGGAACAGCACCGGGATTATTTTTAAAGCGGGATAATAAATCAGTTTTCTTATTACCTGGACCTCCAGCAGAGCTTGAATTAATGTTTTCAGAGAGTGTAAGACCTTATTTTATTGATCAGATTAAGGAGCGTAAGATTAGTAATAGCTATCGTTTATGTGGAATTGGAGAGTCTTATGCAGAAGAAATGATTTTACACTTATATGAACGTTACCCTCATCTAAATATTGCACCTTATTGTGCTCCTGATAAAGTAGATTATATTGTTTCTACAGTGGATGCTTATGAAGAGGATTTAAGAGCCTTTGATGAAGAGTTTAAAGAAATTATGAAAGATTACTATATTGGAGATCAAAATACAGATCTTGCAACAGAAATTGTGAGCTTGCTGAACGAAAAGCAATTGAAAATAGCAACGGCTGAAAGTTGCAGTGGTGGTCTCCTTTCATCAACTCTTGTGAACGTTTCAGGAGCATCTAGCGTCTTTTTAGAAGGAATCGTGACATATAGTTATGAGTCAAAATTAAATCGTTTAAACATTGATGTGAATCGTTTAATGGAGTTTGGAGCAGTTTCTGAAGAGATTGCACGCGATATGGCATTCAATTTAGAAAAGTTAACGGGTGCTGATATCACAGTTGGTGTAACTGGAATTGCAGGACCAGGTGGTGGAAGTGAGTTAAAACCAGTGGGTCTAGTTTATATCGCGATTAATATATGCGGTCAAATTTTCTTAAAATCATACATTTTTAATGGAAATCGTGAAAAAATAAGACAGCTCACAGTAGCGGAAGCTTTATATTGGCTTCACCATTATATAAAAGCGCTTTAATAGAAGGTAATGTTTGAATTATATGTAAAAAAGCGTTAAAATAATATTGTGAAAAATAATTTAAGGAGGACTCATCACATGAACAAAAAAACTGTTAAAGATGTTGAGTTAAATGGAAAGAAAGTCCTTGTACGTGTAGACTTCAACGTACCAATGAAAGACGGAAAAATTACAAATGACAACCGTATCGTAGCTGCATTACCTACAATCAAATACATCTTAGAAAATGGTGGACGTGCTATTTTATTCTCTCACTTAGGAAAAATCAAATCTGAAGAAGATAAAGCATCTAAATCATTACGTCCAGCTGCTGAGCGTTTAGCTGAGTTATTAGGACAAGACGTTAAATTCATCCCTGAAACTCGTGGAGCTGAATTAGAGGCTGCTATCGCTGAGTTAAAAGATGGAGAAGTTTTAATGTTCGAAAACACTCGTTTCGAAGATTTAGATGGTAAAAAAGAATCTAAAAATGATCCTGAGTTAGGTAAATACTGGGCTTCTTTAGGAGATATCTTCGTAAATGACGCATTCGGTACTGCACACCGTGCTCATGCATCAAACGTTGGAATCTCTGCTAACTTAGAAGCTGTAGCTGGATTCTTATTAGAAAAAGAAATCGAATTTATCGGTGGAGCTGTTGATGCGCCTCAACGTCCAATGGTTGCTATCTTAGGTGGAGCTAAAGTATCTGATAAAATCGGAGTTATCGAAAACTTATTAGATAAAGCTGACAAAGTATTAGTTGGTGGAGGAATGATGTTCACATTCCTTAAAGCTCAAGGTAAAAACATTGGTAAATCTTTATGTGAAGAAGATAAATTAGAATTAGCAAAAGCTTTACTAGAAAAAGGTGGAGACAAATTAGTTTTACCTATCGATACAGTTGCTGCTAAAGAATTCTCTAACGATACTGAGTTCCGCGTAGTTTCAGTTGATGCATTAGCTGATGACGAAATGGGATTAGATGTTGGACCTGCTACTGTTGAGTTATTCTCTAATGTATTAAAAGATGCTAAAACAGTTGTATGGAATGGACCAATGGGTGTATTCGAAATGTCTAACTTCGCTAAAGGAACTATCGGTGTATGTGAAGCTATCGCTAACTTAGAAGGTGCTATCACAATCATCGGTGGTGGAGATTCAGCTGCTGCTGCAATGCAATTAGGATACGCTGACAAATTCTCTCACATCTCAACAGGTGGAGGAGCTTCTTTAGAGTATTTAGAAGGTAAAGAATTACCAGGTGTTGCTTCATTAAGCGATAAATGCTGTGGATGCGGATGCAAATAATTTTTTAAGCTAAACTCAAAGGAATTCACCTTTTTGTGAATTCCTTTTTTCCGACAAGATACATACTAAAATATTTAATAGAGGTGAGTTTCATGAGAAAACCAATCATCGCAGGAAACTGGAAAATGAACAAAAACTATGATGAAGCTGTAGAATTCATCAAAGCTGTAGCAGACAAAGTGCCGAGCTCAGATAAAGTAGAAACTGCTATCTGTGCGCCAGCATTATACTTACGTTCATTAGTTGAACATCAAGGAGAAAACTTACGTATTGGTGCTCAAAATATGCACTTCGAAGCTAACGGTGCATTCACTGGAGAAATCGCTCCAGGTATGTTAAAAGACTTAGGAGTAACTTATGTTATCTTAGGACACAGTGAGCGTCGTGAAATGTTCAACGAAACTGATGAAACAGTTAACAAAAAAACTCATGCAGCATTTGCTAACGGATTAGTTCCAATCGTTTGCTGTGGGGAATCTTTAGAAGAGCGTGAAAATGGAACAACTAACCAAGTAGTTGATTCTCAAATCAAACGTGCTTTAGAAGGATTATCATTAGAGCAAGTTAAAGAAACAGTTATCGCATACGAACCAATCTGGGCTATCGGAACTGGATTAACTGCTACTAACGAGCAAGCTAACGAAACTATCGGATACATCCGTTCAGTTGTAGCTCGCGAACATGGTCAAGAAGCTGCTGATGCTATCCGTATCCAATACGGTGGATCAGTTAAACCTAGCACAGTTGCTGGTTTAATGGCTCAACCAGAAATCGATGGAGCTTTAGTTGGTGGAGCTTCTTTAGATGTTGAATCATTCTTAGGATTATTAGAATTCTAATATTAACTTGATAGATAAAAGTCATCTTCTTTTAGAAGATGGCTTTTTTGATTTCTTGATTTGTTAGTTCGCCCAATTTCTACATAATTAGTTTATAATCGTAAATACTAATTGAAGTAAATTAACAATTATTTGAGGTGATTGGGATGAAGTTGAAGCGACTTTTTTTATTTGGATTATCTGCTATTTGTTTTATAATGACGGTTGCTTTTGGATCTCAAACCGTAAGTGCACAAGAAACAAAGTCAGAAACTCTTTATAAATATATTCAGGCAACACATGATATTCCATATCTACCAGTTAGCTATCAGTATACAGATTGGCGTGAACGAGCGACAAAGTTTAACGAGATGTTATTTAATATGAAGGACTATAATCTGATGTTTCTTGAAAAAGAATCTAAGAATACGGGGCGAGAATCCATTGGGATTGTGAGTTACACAGATGAAGAAAGAAAAGGTGAATATACACAAGCTTTAACCTTAATAGGTGCTTTATTATCAGCAGAGAAGCTTAATAAAGAGAGAATTGGTGAGGAGCAATTAAATAATTTAGTTCAGTTTGTTGAGTCTTACTACAATATTGAAGATGGTGAAGGAACTCTATTGAATTATCAAAATATGGATAGTACGGAGTTGAGTTTTTGGCAACAAATCTATCCTGCCCTAGCTTACTTCATGTTAATGGATCGTTATGAGGCGACTGTAGATTCCGATGCAATGCTTCGAAATATTGCGGATACATGGTATGAAGTCGTGATGGATTTAGGTGGCTCAGATGGAATTGTTGATTTTGGATATACGGGATATGACTTTAAAAATAAATGTCCTTTTGATAACGGTGAATGGATAGAACCGGATGCTGCAGCAGGAATTGCTTTACTTCAATATTATGCATTTGAGAAGTTTAATGATCGAAAGTATATTAAAGCAGCAACGCTGTGTATGAATTATATGGACGAATTCCAACGAAATCCTGGCTATGAACTGCTTTATTTATATCTTCCATATTTATCAGCACGTTTGAATTCAGTTGAAGAATATCATTTTAATACCGCGAAATATATGGAATTTTTCTTCACTGAAAGTGACTATCGCCATGAATATGGAACATTTAATGGAGATTTTGCAACAGGATTAATCGGGGAGCGTACACAGTATGGAGGAACACCATATTCGTTTCAAAGTATTGTCGGAGCAACAGCCTTAGTACCTATGTTAAAGTATGATCAACGCTACGCTGTTGAAGTTGGTCGTTACTTATTACAAGTGACTCAAAATCTAAACCTTTTTTATGATGTAGATGATCCCGTTTACGGTAATTTAATTCCGATGGAAAAAGTACAAAAAGATAATGAAACAGCCAATCAAAGATTATCTGTTTTAAGTGGTGCTTATTTAGGGCTATTAGCTGCGATGATTGAACCGACAAATGTAGAAGGAATTTTAAAGACCGATTTAAATACAAATGAGTATTATGTCGATAAGGAAAAACAAAATCCACTATTTTTATTATTTAACCCTCATGATGAAGAAAAGGTCGTTAATTACCGAGTTACAACTGACGGAACTGTTGATTTATATGATTTAGTCAGTCATACATTTATTGAACAAAATGTAACGAAAGAAACAGAGATTCAAATTAAGTCAACTGAAGCAGTTATTGTGCTTGAAATTCCAGTAGACGAAGGAGATAATCAGTACAAAATTGATCGTAAAGTCGAACATAGTGTCACTGCTAATGTGCCTGTAGCAACAAATATTGTGGGAATCTCACAGTACGAACCGATTTCTGATAATTATCCAATTGATTTAGAAATTAAATCAACGGATGATGCAGCTGTTTCGGATATTACGATTTATATTGATGGTCGACCTGTCTTTAAAAATGTGACTTATACACAACCTTATGTAGTTAAAGTCGATGAATTAGTTAATGGTTATCATTTACTTGAAGCAGAGGTAACAACGAATACAGGTGTTAAAGATTATTCATATGCTCGAATCTTTATTCAGAAAGAGGAAAATCCCTATTTAATTAATGCTCATGCTCACGATCTTGCAAATTGGACATCTTATAAAGAGGGGTCTATTCAATTACGTGAGGAATATAAAGAGGTTGTAATTGGTCGTAAAAGTAATGGTGGTGCAATTAGCGAACCATTTGAGATTGACTTTAGCCAAGTCCCAATGCTAGATTTACAAGTTGAAGGATTCACAGGAACATGGTCATTGATTTTGAAAGATGTATCCACAGATCAAGAGTTTTATTTGTTAAAGGATAGTACTGAATCTGGACATATTATTACAAGTATGAGCTACGCTTTAAATAAATTAAATTCAGGAAGGTTTAGTTTATTAGGGAAACATGAGGTGCAGTTAGCGATTGTTGCAGATAGCGATGATTCAGATGTTACAGTTAATAGTATTCGTATTTTTAATCAGGGATTACAACCTCTTAAAGAACGTGAATGGAAATCATCATTTACGACTCAAAAAATTACACATTGGCAATCACGACTTAATGCGCTAGCAAAAATTAATTATTATCAAGGAACAGCTAATGTGCTTAATTTAAATCCTAATGGTAACGGAGGAATGCAGACGAGCTACTTTGAAGTTGATTTAAGCAAAAAACCTCAGTTCAAAATTAAGGTCGAAGAAGCCGATCAATTATGGTCATTGCTTGTTTATGTTGAAAGTCGTGATCGAGGTTATTATTTACAATATCCAACAAATAAGACAGGTACATTTACTTACGATATTAATAAAGCTTTAGAGAAGGCATTATCAAAAGAAGAATTAGAAAGTAAGTTAAATCTTCAGTTTTGGATTATCTCAAATGGTGAGTATGGTTCTGAAGTGAAGATTGATTATTTACGGTTAGAGTATTCAAAAAATTGGATCGAGCTAATTGCGATTGGTACAATAGCTATCCTCAGTGTCATAGCCATCTGTGTTAATCTTAATAAAAATTCTTAAGAAGTAGGAAGGATTCTTGAATTGATTTCAGGGGTCCTTTTTTTATTATGTTAAATGCTAGTTGTGATTTTAGTAGTAAAAATTTTTTATGTAGTATTACTTTAAACTTTATTTATGATAGGTATTTAGGAACATGATTCCCTATGTACTAATAATTTTGGATAAATTTTGTAGAGGTTTATCGAGTGGACTCTGTTAGGTATAAAATTATGGTAAAATAATAGAGGGGGTGGAGCCTTAATGATTATTAAAACTGAGATTATTGATTCATTTTTAGAACATGGAAATTTAGATGCAGTAAAGGAACATTGGATTTATCATACAATTGTACCTGGACAATATACATTTGAAGAACCATCATATGTGAATAAAGAGCTATTAGTTCATTTATATGAGACTATTCAAAATAGATTATATAATTTCAAACCATTAAATGAAGCATTATGGCACCAAGTATTTGGTGATATGCAAATTCCAGATACAACTGCAATTTATTTAATTGCTGGATCACCGAAACCTTATGATGGGGTGGTCAGGGAAGATCAGTCTGGAATGCGTTGCATTATTTTAGATTTAGTTCGTTTATGTACGTATGCTGACAGTTTAGAGGAACTTGATTTCATTGCAGCTGATTTTCTAACGCATGAGCTTTCACATGTCTTAATGAGCCAAAGATATCCATACTCTAAGCATTTACCAAAGGTTAATGTTTTAAAACAACTTGTCTTTGATGAAGGAATTGCGCATTTCCTATCATATAAAGAGGATGTGTTATCATTAGATTGGCATACAGACAAAATGAACAATAGACGTGAGTCAGTGTATCAAAAATTACGTTATTACTTAACACAAGAATATGCCTTAACTCCTGAAGCATTCTCGAAAGCAAATACAGGTTCATTCTGGGACAAGTATGCCTCGATTTCAGGAATGTTCGCTGTAATTTCATATTGTGAACAAGGCGGAAAACTTGAAGAATTACTCGATAAAGGACCTAATGCTTTACTAGAAATCATAGAAAAAGGTATCTGATAATAAATTCAGATACCTTTTTTATGTCAGACTTCCATGATAATTGGGAAGATACTTGGACGACGTTTTGTTTTTTCATACAAGTAACGTTCGAGTGCTTTTTTAATACGGTTTTTCATCACGAGAATTTCATTTGTTTCATTTTCAAGAAGCATTTCAATTTCGGTTTGAGTAATTTGTTTGACTTCGTTCATTAAATCTTCTGATTCTTTAACATAAACAAATCCACGTGTTACAATATAAGGCTCACTGACTAATGTTTTTGATTCTTTATCAATTGTGGCGACAACGATTAACATTCCACCTTCGGCAAGCATTCGGCGGTCGCGTAAGACAACATTTCCAACATCTCCAACACCGATTCCATCAACGAAGATAGCTCCTGTGCGAACACGCCCATTAACTTCAGCACTGTGAGGTGTTAGCTCAAGAACTTGACCTGTGGATAAGACAACAATGTTGTCTTTCGGAATTCCAACCTTTTCAGCAAGGTTTTTATGATGAACAAGATGTCGGTATTCTCCGTGAACGGGCATAAAGAATTTCGGATGGGTTAGTCTAAGTATTAGTTTGAGCTCTTCTTGGCAGGCATGACCTGATACGTGAACAGCTTCTAAATCTTTATAGATGACGTTACATCCTTTACGATAGAGCTCATTGATGACACGTCCAATTAATTTGTCATTTCCCGGAATTGGTGAAGCTGAAATAATAAATAGGTCATTTGGTTTTAACTTAATGTGGCGATGATTAGAGAAAGCAATACGTGCTAAAGCGCCCATTGGTTCACCTTGACTACCTGTCACAATTAACGTTAATTCATCATCTGCTACACTATTGATATTATGGATATTAACAAGTTGGTCATCATCGATATGAAGATAGCCCAGTTCAGTCGCGACTTTAGAGATATTTTCCATGCTACGTCCACTAAAAGCGACTTTACGGTTATATCGTTTAGATGCATCAATGATTTGTTGCATACGATGAATATTTGATGCAAACGTGGCGACAATAATACGACCTGTGGCATGTTCAAAGAGTTTTGTAAAAGTCTCACTGATTGCACGTTCGGACATCGTATAGCCTTTACGCTCAACGTTTGTACTATCTGACATCAGAAGAAGAATTCCTTCTTTAGCAAGTTCAGAGATACGTTCAAAATCCATCGGCTCATTATCAATTGGAGTTAAGTCAACTTTGAAATCCCCAGTATGGAAGATGATTCCGACAGGGGTATGAATGGCTAGTGAACAAGAATCTGCGATACTATGGGTGTTACGAATAAATTCCACTTCTAAATGATTAAACTTAGCACTTTCACGAGGTTTAATGATATTTAGTGAGGTTGTAGCTAGTAAGCCGTGCTCTTTGAGTTTATTTTCAATCAAACCAATGGTTAGTCGTGTTCCATAGATGGGGATATTGACTTGTTTTAAGATGAAGGGAATAGCTCCAATATGATCTTCATGACCATGTGTAATGAAGATTCCCTTAAGTTTCGATTCATTTTCAATAAGGTATGAGATATCTGGAATGATTAAATCAACTCCATACATATCTTCATCAGGAAAGGCTATTCCGCAATCAATGACAATGAGTTCGTCATCATATTCAATGGCAGTCATATTTTTACCAATCTCACCAAGACCACCAAGTGGGATGACTTTAAGTTTTTGAGTTTCTTCCAATTTTAACACCTTCTTTAATTTGAGTTGCTACTATTAGTATGATTGCATTCGGAAATCGTATACCAAACTGAAGATATGGCATAAGTATGGTGAAAAATGTATTTTAAGAGGTGATAGTATGAAAGTGGAGTTAACACATTTTTGAGTTAGAAAAGGGATGAGAATCAAGACAAGGAGTAGATGAAACTTTTGAATCTAAGAATGGATGAGGGATTAGAGACAATAGAAAGTTAAAAATGTATACTGAAAATATCTTTGGAGGAGTCGAAGGGGATAGGATGTATTTATATTGCTTCTCCAGACAAGAGGAGAAGGTTGGATAGAAGTAAGAGAGTGTGATCACGAGATCCATGTTCAATTTTAGAAAGAGTGTATTGATGAAACGTATAAGGATATGGATATGACTTCATTGGTCACGATGATTGTGAAGCGGGTAATTGACTGATTTTAAATCAAATAAAAAAGTCATCTCTTCAGAGATGACTTTTAGTTAGACTGTTAATTCAACGACGTATTTATATTTATCTGAGCGGTAATATGTTGTTGTGTATTCGATATTACGATTATATTGGTCTTGGCTAATACGAGTGCGTTTTAGTACTGCATCGTTTAATGAAATTTCTAGTGCTTGGCTAATTAAGTCATCAGCAAGCATGGCCTCGATATATTCTTCAGCATGAGAAATTTGAATGTTTTGTGCCGATAGTAATTGATAAAGTGATCCATATAATTCAGCATCGAATGGTAAATTTAAAAATCCTGGAATATAAGAGATGGAGAACATAATAATATCGTTATTAACCATACGAATACGGCTTAATCGTAAAACTTGTTCACTCGGATCAATATTTAATGCAGCAGCAACTGTTTCATCTGGTGTGACTAATGAAATATTAATTTGCTTATTTTTTAATACTAATCCTTGTTCTTGCATTTTTTGAGTAAAACTTTTTACTGTTGATAATTTATCAGCAATTGCATTTGATAGTACGACGGTTCCTTTTCCGCGTCCGCGTTCTTTTCTTAAAAGACCTTCGTTAACTAATTCATTAACAGCTTGACGAATCGTCATACGGCTTACCCCAAACATATCCTCTAATTCATTCTCTGATGGAATTGTACTTCCGACAGCATATTCATTATTGATAATCTTGTGTTTTAAGATATCTTTAATTTGTAAGTACAATGGTTTAGAATCTTTTGAACGATCAAGTACCATGTTATCTCCTCCTATTTTTGTAAAAACGGTATCATTTAATAATATCATAATGTTTTTAGTGTTATTTATCAATAATTTAAATAACTTAAAATTAAAACAGATGGATGTTTCTCTATGTTATATCACTTGATTGAAGTATTACTAAATGAATCTACTTAATATAATTTATTATTAAAAGTATGAGCTAATTTGCTTACTTTTTAATCATGCTACTAGGTAAATAAATCGTAATCATGGAGATTAGGATAAGAAATAACCTACTAACTTCATTTTAGCTGGTTAGGATAAATTAATCTAATCATTTACTGTATAACCTAACTTTAAATCTAATTATATATTGCTTCAAAGAAAAAAAGATAAGCACTGTTAATTTTTCATACTTGAATAATGGAAGTAATAAAAAAAGGTAGTCACTCAATCAAATGAGCTCCTACCTTTAATTTACCATATGAAAGTACTTTCATTGTACAAAAATGTTCAAATTCATAAATTATCCAATTATTATGTCTGCTTTTGGATAACGAACTTTAGCTGGATGAGCATTTGCACGGAAGATCATTAAGAAAGTAATGATTCCAATACGTCCGATGAACATAGTGGCGATAAGGACAATTTTAGCAAATACCGTTAAGCTACCTGTGATTCCCATTGATAATCCTGTTGTACCGAAGGCTGAGCAGACTTCGAAGAAGATTTCCATTAATGAGAATGAATCACTTGCACAGATAAGAAGTGTCGAGAGACAAACAATTAAAGTAGCAACAATATAAATCATGAATGATTTATAAACGGTCTGTGTCTCAATTTCTCTTCCATATATATTAACATATTGTTTTCCGCGAGCAAATGATAAAATAGCTAAAACCATTAAAGCGAATGTTGTGGTACGAATTCCCCCACCTGATGAGTTTGGAGAAGAACCGATAAACATTAAACCACAGAACATTGTTAAAGTAGCAGTTGAGAAAGCATTCATATCAAACGTTGCAAATCCAGCATTACGAGTACTTAATGAATTGAATGTCGCATAGAAGAATCCTTCAATAAGCCCCTTATCTGCCAAGAAATGATTGTATTCAAAAATGTAGAATCCGATAATTCCAACAATCCATAAAATAATGGTTGTAATCATTGTTAGTTTAGTATAAATTGAGAATTTAAATCGTTGCTTTGTTTTTTTACAGTTGAAGTATTTTTGAATATCTAGAATAACTGGGAATCCCATTGCGCCAAAGAACATTAAAAACATAAGTAAAGTTTGAACAAAATAATCATTTTGGAAAGGAATTAATGACGCTCCTGTAATGTCAAATCCTGAGTTCGTAATCGATGAAACAGTTGTGAAGAATCCTTCAAGCATGGCTATCCAGTAAACGGGGTAATATCCTGCAAAGTAAAAGTAATTTCCGAGTATAAGCATAAAGATAAATTCAATCACTAAGAATGAGATTAAAACCGATTTAACGAGTTTGACAACACCACTTAGATTGATTTGATTTTGATCAGTCATGATAAGTGCTCGTTCCCGAGTTGAAATTTTATGACCAGCTAATAACCAAATAGCTGTTGAAATCATCATAAGTCCAAGTCCTCCAATTTGGAGATTTAATGCAAGAATTAAGATTCCTGGAAGACTAAATGTTTCAACTGTAGAGATAGGTGATAATCCAGTATTGCTAAGTCCACTCGTTGAAACGAAGAGGGCATCGAGAAAGGATATTGACGCTCCTTCTTGAAGACTAAATGGTAGCCAAAGTAAGATGGCAAACCCGACCGTGAATAAGAAATAGTATCCAGCAATTAAACGTGTCGGGGTGGAATGAAGTAGATTTCTAATCTTTTTAAAGATAAACATGGTTGCACTCCCTTTAATAGTTGAAAAGCATAACGAGATATTAATTTATTCAAACATGATTATATCATTAATAAATTTAAAGATGTGTAAAATTTAACAATTATTGCGGTTTAAAACGTTATTATCCATATAAGAAATTGTCATTTTTGCCCATCGTAAAAAATTTAAGGTTTATATCAGCCTGTATGAAGGACGTTGGATAATTTTAAGTCTATTGTGTTTAATGAAGAGCATTAATCTATCTAAATTACTTCTTTGATAATATAATAGTAAGTCGGATGATTTGGTAAGTAAACGACGATTAGATAGTGAAGTTCATCTGTTGGTTTTAAAGTTTCATCTAAATAAATCGGTTCAACAACGGCATATTTGAACATATCCGGTAAGTTAATTTGGTGATGTTTAAGTAAATCAATCATTTTTTCCGATTTTTCAGCTAGACGATTAACAATTTGACGACGTTCTTGTTTGTTTAGACGATCTTCCCACCAAATTTTTGGTTTGATTTTACTTTGTGCTAAATAATCAAGTTTCATGTATGAAAGAACGGTTTGTAACTCTTCGTAAGAGATACTTTCTAAGTAATCGTATAATCGTATAAATAAATCACTTAGTTGATATTTAATCCAAGAATATCGATTTTCCCAATAGGCTCCAAATTGTTGCATGAATGCAAAAGGCGAAGCCTTAAATGGTCCATCTACTAAGTAAGCTATTGTATAATCCATGCGATGTGCATTCCAGTATCGCTCTAAAATTTCTTCTGCTAAATGTATGTTATGGACGTCTTCTTCTGATAATGCATTATTTCGTTTCATTTCATATGGAGCGAATTCATCATATTCATATCCAAATTCATTGGCCTGTTTACGAAGCCCTGTTCCACGTAACATTTTTAAGAAACCAAGTTGTAATTCTTCTGGACGTAAGTCGAAAACATCGTTAAATGATTGTTCGAAACGATCGTAAGGCTCTTCTGGTAATCCGGCGATTAAATCGAGGTGAAGAATAATCTTTTCACCTTCTTTAATACGTAAAATATTTGTTGTCAGTTTATCGAAGTTTTGGCGACGTTTAACTAATTGGTTCGTGAGTTCATAAGTAGATTGAATTCCAATTTCAAAACGGAATAATCCAGCAGGAGCATGCTCATTTAAATAGTCAATTAATTCAGTTGGCATGATATCAGCCGTTATTTCGAATTGGAATTGTGTTCCTGGTAAATGCTCTTCGATGATAAAATTAAACATCTCTAGTGCATATTTTTTATTAATATTGAAGGTACGATCTAAGAATTTGAATGTTTTTGCGCCATTTTTCATTAAATAACGGATTTCATCTTTGACTTTTTCCATATCAAAATAACGAACTTTGTTATCCACAGAAGCTAAACAATATTGACATGAGTAAGGACATCCACGAGACGTTTCAATATATTGAATACGATTTGGTAAGTGTGGGATATCTTCTTCAAAATAAAATGGTGATAATATTTCTTTCGGATCAAGAATTGGTGCAGCTGGGTTTTGCACAGGCTCATTTGTCACCAGATTACGATAGACAATTCCTCGTACCTCTGACACCTCACGTCTTCCGTGTAAAGCTTCCATTAATTCTTTAAATGAGAGCTCACCTTCACCATAAATAATGTAATCAATTGGGCTTCTTGAGAACCAAACATCGAAATCATAAGAAACTTCCGGACCTCCCATGAAGATAGTTAACGTGGGATCTTTTTCTTTTAAAAGCTTAATTAATTGTAACGTTTTTTCTACGTTCCAAATATAAACACTGAATCCAATGATTTTTGGTTTACGTGATAATAAATCTTCAAGAATATTTTCGAGTGTATCTTTCAGTGTATATTCTCTTAGTGTGATATCGAATTCTGGAGCATTTGCTTTTAAATAACGAATGGCTAAGTTAGTATGAATATATTTTGAATTTAGCGTAGTTAATATAATGGACATTATGTAACACCTCATCTTTTTATCCTTTTCATTTTAGCATAAACGAACTTTAGAAACCTATATCTTTTTATAGCCTTTTAAAATGGAGCGGTAGACAAGAATGAAATGATCATTGAAAAATAAAATATTTATGGTTATAAAAGGTATAAAATTCCTTTTTATGTTAATACTGAATCTAGAATGTCTTTAGATGAGGTAGGTGAGATGATGTTAATTTCTATTCAAAACGTATGCAAAAACTATCGAGCAGGTGATATTGAAACAGCTGCTTTAAAAGATATCAATTTAGAAGTTAATAAAGGGGAGTTTGTGGTTGTATTAGGTCCTTCGGGTTCAGGGAAATCAACACTTCTTCATGTTAGTGGAGGTCTTGATGATGTGAATGATGGGACGATTATTGTTAATGGAGAAGAGATTACAAAGATGAAAGGCTCTCAACTAACAAATTTTCGACGAAAAGAATTAGGGTTTATTTTTCAACAGTATAATCTTATGCCAAATATGACTGTGTTTGAGAATGTAGAAGTAGGAGCCCGTTTAAGTCATCATCCATTAGATGTTGAAAAGGTGTTACAAGAAGTGATGCTTGATGATTTATTTAGTCAGTTTCCGTATCAATTATCGGGGGGACAGCAGCAACGGGTGGCAATTGCACGAGCGATTGCTAAAAATCCATCGATTTTATTTTGTGATGAGCCAACTGGGGCATTAGATGAGGAAACAGGTAAAACAGTGCTTGAAGTATTACAGCGTATTAATGAAGAGTTTCAGACGACTATCTTTTTAATTACTCATAATTTAGGAATTGCAGATATGGCAGATAAAGTGGTCCGCATGAAGTCAGGTGAGATTGTTGAAGTTAGACATAATACTCATAAAAAGCGTGCCTCTGAAGTGAGTTGGGCTTAATGTTATCAAAGAATCTATTACGAACTATTCGTCAGAAACCTTTTCAATTCTTATCTATTGTTGCCTTAATTATGATGGCCTCTTTTATTTATGTCGCTTTACAGGGATCAATCTCATCAGTTAGTTATTTCTTAACTGACTATACTCAGAAAATGAATCAGGAAGATTTCTTTGTTGTCTTATCTGCTCCAACAACTAACGATATTAAAGAGATGATTTCAAGGAAGGGGATTAGTGTCTCTGCTTTAGCTGATCACTCCAAAAGTCAGTTAATGAAAGAATATGAATATACGTTAATTGATTATTATGATGATCAATTAGAGATTTTAAGTAATGAGTTTGATGTGACCTTTGAAGGTCGATTTTATCGTGATGTGATAACAGAGGTCAATGGACAAACGTATGATTATCGTGTCATTAAGCAGACTGATTCAGTTAATCTAACGTATATATTAGATGGAGAGTTGCCAATCAAAAACGACGAAGTAGCTATTTTTAAAACGTATGCGGATGCTAATGAATTAAGTATTGGTGATTCAATCTTATTAAATGATAAATCATTTGTCATTTCAGCTTTTGTTGCCGTTCCAGATTATATTTATCCGATTTTTAATTATGACAATCCTTTGTATGAGCCAGCCCGTGAGACGATTGCGATTGTGACAGAAACAGCTTATGAAGCCTTTAATGAAAAGCAATGGGTCTTATATAGTGGTTATTTCAATCATGATGTAGATGACTTAGAATCTGTTGTCTCTCAAATTTCAGATACTCAAGGAGTGTCGTATGCGATGAGCAAAGATATTAATGTTAGAATTAGTACCGTTAATGCTCATTTAAGTAGTAATCAATTATTATCAATGACCTTTACAGGATTATTATTGATGATGTCTGTCATTGTCATTGTGCTAGTCATGAAAAAGAGAATTAATGCAGAACGTGTTCAAATTGGTGTTTTAAAAGCCATAGGATATAGTTCATTTCAGATTGCAGTCAGTTATGTCACCTATCCGCTCCTTGCTACCATCATTGGTAGTTTAATCGGTTTCTTTTTGGGGATAGGTGTAGCAGCTATGTTGACCAATACTTATATGACAAGTTATATTGTTCCATTGATTCGCTTTTATTTTAAGAAAGAGTTAGTGTTAGGCGGTATTATCTATCCGATGATTGTTGTTGGATTTGCAAGTTTTGTAATCTTATTAGTTTTACTTAAAGATGAACCATTGAAGTTAATGAGAGAAAGTAGTTACTTGAAAATTTCAACAGTTTCTAAATGGTTAATGAAGTTTTTAAAGCCATTTGATTTTGAAACAAGATTTAAATATTCATTGGCTTTTAGGAATATTGGAAAAATTCTTTCATTGTTTAGTATTGTGCTAGTAGCAAGTAGTTTCCTTGTTTTTTCCTCAATCGCTTTTAAATCAGTAGAGAATATTGTGGATAAGGCATTTAAAAACGTTAATTACAGTTATCAAATTAAGTACAACAAGTTAATTAACAAACCATTTACTGAGACAGAAACTCCATTTTTAGAATATATGGTAGAACCGATTTTAGATGAAAAAAATACAGCTTTCTGTTTGTATGGTATTGATCCTTATAACTTTATCAATCCGCTTTATAATGCAGCGGGTGAAGAAATTACCTCTTTGGCCAAAGATGGTGTCATTATTAACGAGTTTATTGCTCGTGCCTATTCATTACAAATAGGTGATGAACTGTCTCTTCAAGTTAAAGGAAAGGTGCTCAGTTATCCGGTGGTTGGGATTGTTAATCACTACAATGGTCCGATGCTCTATACAAGTCTTAATGGGTTAATTAGAAGTCTAGATCTTGAAGCGGGTGTTTATAATGGAAAATGGAGTAATGATCGACCGGATAGTGATAAAAATCTTTCTTATATTTTTTCCATCGATGATCTAGCGAGAAATATAGAAGTTGGAATGGACATGATTCAAGTCTCGTTAATGATTATGGTAGTTGTTGCTGTTATTTTGGGTAGTATTATGATGATATTGATTACAACCTTTATTATTGATGAAAATCAGAAACAGATTTCGATTCTTAAAGTGATGGGATACCGTGAGAATGAGATTTCGAAAATGGTGTTAACGATCTATTTCCCCTTTGTGATGATAGCTTATTTATTGAGTATTCCCCTAACTAGAGCAGGAGTCGATTATATTATGACGCTGATTGCTTCCGAACTTCCAATGGCAATTCCAACGGATTTTACAATGGCTCAAACTATTATTGGAGGACTTACGGTTATGATGACTTACTTGATTGCCATGAAGTGTTCAAAAGTTCAGCTTGATAAAATTTCATTACATGAGGTTTTAAAGTATTAGTTTGTATTTCATATTCAAAATCTATATGTTTTGTGATATTCTAAAGACAACCGATGTCATAAAAGAAAGGGGGCTTGTAATTCAAATGGAAAAAGTGTTATTTGACCAAGATACGATTACACGTTCATTAAAAAGGATTGCTCATGAAATTTTAGAGAAAAATGATAATTTAAATGATGTTGTTATTATTGGAATCAAGACGCGTGGTTCATATTTAGCTGAACGTCTTGTTCGTTTAATTGAAGTATTTGAAGGTGTTACTGTTCCGTTAGGAGAGTTAGATATTACAAAATATCGCGATGATATTACTCGTGAAATGAAAGAAGTTATTGTAAACCAGAGTACAGTACCGATGACATTAAACGGGAAGACTGTTATTTTGGTTGATGATGTTTTATATACAGGGCGTACTGTACGTGCCGCTTTAGAAGCAGTACTTGAGTATGGCCGTCCCAAAAACATTCAATTAGCCACGTTAATTGATCGTGGTCATCGTGAATTACCAATTCGCGCGGATTATGTTGGAAAGAACATTCCAACGTCTCAAAAAGAAGTTGTTAACGTTTATTTAACAGAATTAGATAAACAAGATGCTGTTGTTTTATCTAAAGAATAATTAAAAAGGTGCCATAAGGCACCTTTTAATGTATAGTCTATTGAATAAAAAGATTTAAAATACAATATAATGATGTAGAGTAATTTAATAAATTATTGATTTATCGAGTATAAAGGAGGAATCATTGATGCCAGAACTATCCCCTAAGATTGTCGGTCTTATGTCTACTAAATTAGATGATGGGTTAGGTATGTTTGAGTTTTTAATTGGTAGTAATGAGGAAGTATTACTTTCTTATAAATCAGTTCGAGATCGATTAATTGTAACGAATAAGAAATTATTAATTATTGATGTTCAAGGTGTAACTGGTCGTAAGAAAGAGTACATGGTTTTACCTTATTCTAAGTTAACTGGTTTTTCTTGTGAAAGTGCAGGAACCTTTGACATGGATGCGGAACTAAAAGTATGGGCATCTGCTATTAATCAGGTTGAGTTTCAGTTTTTAAAAGGGACTGATATTCGACCACTTGCAAAAGTATTAAACGAACAATTGTGTGGTTGATAATACCACTAGCATTTTAGTGAATAGACGAGTATAATACTTATTAAGATGAAATTATAGAAGGGGTTTAAAAACTATAATTTCACCAATTAAACGTGTAACTATTCAGCCTAGTAT